>LBIU01000080.1 GCA_000987445.1 Candidatus Accumulibacter adiacens
CCGTCGAGCACGTGCAGGTCAGTGCGGCAGACGCCGCAGGCGCGCACTTCGAGCAGGATCTGGTCGGCTGCGGGGACTGGCCGCGGCAGCTCGGTGAACTGCAAGGCTTCGCCCGGAGCATTCAGAATCATCGCTTTCATGACCTCTTTCCCTCACCGTTGTTGGCCCGGCAAACTCCGCACCACCACGCTACTCGACTAATGCTCGGCAACGACTACCACGCCACCACGCCTGCGGTCGCCGGCGCCGTACAGACGCCCATGGCCGCTGGCGACGCAGTTCACCCCGCCGAAGAACAGGCTTGCCTCGTCGAAGCGGGTGGCTGCGGGCCATGCTGCTTGCAGGGCAGCGGCGGCCCCGGCGCCGAGGCCGTGGCTTTCAAACCACAGCCGGTCGCCTTCGACATGCAGACGAGGCGCGTTTACTGCTTCCTTGAGTGGGCGGTGATAGGCCAGCAAATTGAGCAGGGTTTGCAGGATCGCACTGCGAATCCGGTTCGAGCCGCCGCTGCCGAGGGCGAAGCACGGTCGTTCGCCGGCGACGACGATGGTCGGAGACATCATCGTGCTCATCCAGGTTCCCGGCGCCCGTTGATGGAAACCAGCGGGGTTGATGTCGTCTTCGCCGAGGAAGTTGTTGACGTGGACACCCAGCCCCGGCAGGGCTTCACCGCAGCCTTCGCCATTGCTGGTGGTCATTGCCGCGGCCATGCGGTCGGCGTCGATGACCGAGATATGGGTGGTTGCGCCGAGCTGGTTTTCGGCAATCAGCGCTCGTGTGCGCTTGGCCCAGGCCGGAATGCCGTCGCCAGCAGCCAGGTCGAGGATCGACCCGGGGTCGGTGTAGAGGCGGTGGTCGTAGTCGGCCTGACGGATTTCCGAGACGGTTGCCAGCAGCGCCGCCATCGCCAATTGCTGCTCGCGCGACAGGAAGGCTTCCTCGCCGAGGTCGAGGCTATCGGCGATACGCAGGCCGGCGCCGATCAGTCCGCCTCCGGCGGCAGGCGGCGGGTTGGTGAGCACCGTGTACGGGCCGAAGCCGACGCGCAAGGGCTCGCGGATGACCGGCGCGTAGGCCGCGACGTCCTGCGCGGTGATCAGTCCGCCTTGTGCCGGGCCGAAGTTGTCGACCAGGGCTGCCCAGTATCTGGCGACGTGGCTGTCGGTGTTGCCCTCGCCAAGGGCGTGCAGGAAGTCGCCGAGCTCGGGGTTGCTCAAGCGATCACCGGCTTGCGGCAGGATTCCACGCGGGAAGAAGCGGCTCGCCACCGCCGGCGAGCGGCGGGCGATCGGCGCAACGAGGGCAATGATCATCGCGATCTGCGGGCTGACCGTGAAGCCGTCACGCGCCCAGGCCGCAGCCGGAGCGACGACTTCGCGCAAGGGTACGCGGCCGGCGCGGCGATGCAGTTCGAGCAGGCCGACCAATTCCCCGGGAACGGCTGCCGCCGCCCGGCCGACGTGGAAGACCTGCGTGGTGCGTCCGAAATCGACCGTCACCGGCGCGAAATCGAGGGGCGGTGGGTCGCCGGTGAGGCCGCGCCCGGGCGTTGCCGCAAAAAAATCGAGGACCTTGTAGCCATCGTCGGCGTCGCCCCAGACGCAGGCGCCGCCGCCGCCCAGCGAAGTCAGCGGCAGTTCGGTGACCGTTGCCGCGAGTTTGGCGGCGACGATGGCGTCGACGGCGTTGCCGCCGCGGCGCAGAAGACAGGCGCCGGCCTCAGCGGTATGCGGCTCCGATGCCGCGATGACTCCAAGAATTCCCATGCGCGGAGAATACGCGATGGCGGTGCGCGAGTGAAGCAGGTTCGTAGGCAAGATTCAAGAGAAAAGTTGCCGCGCCTTGGCCTGCTGTGCGTGGCGTCGTCGTGACCAAGCCGAGCGCTTCAGGGAACGCCGAGCGCCGCACTGCTGCGCCCAAAGGCGAGCAGCGCACCGGGGATCTGGTCGAGTGGCATGACCTGCTCGGCGCCACCGTGCCTGATCGCTTCCTTGGGCATGCCAAAAACGACGCAACTCGCTTCGTCCTGGGCGATCGTCCTGGCTCCGGAGTCGCGCATTTCCTTTAGGCTGCGCGCGCCATCGTCGCCCATGCCGGTCAGGATGATCCCCAGCGCGTTGGCGCCGGCATACTTGGCGACGGAGCGGAAAAGGACGTCGACCGACGGCTTGTGGCGATTGACCAGCGGCCCGTCGAGCACTTCGACCAGATAGTGGGTACCGCTGCGTCTGAGCAGCATGTGCTTGTTGCCGGGCGCAATCAGCGCCCGACCGGCGCAGACCCGATCGCCATTGCGGGCCTCGCGCACTTCGATTTGGCAGATCTCGTTGAGGCGCTGCGCCAGCATCGCCGTGAAGCGCTCCGGCATGTGCTGAACGATGACCATTCCCCGGCAGCTTGTCGGCAGCCGACGCAGCACGAGCTCCAGTGCCTGCGTGCCGCCAGTCGACGCACCAATGGCGACGATCTGGTCGGTACTCCCGGCGATGGCCGTCGATGAGCCGGCGGCAATCATCACGTCGGCCGAGTTCTTCGGGCGCAGCAGCGCCGAGTCGGCGGCGATCATGACCTTGATAGGGGGATTGCTCATGGGCGGGGAGGAACCTTCACCTGAGCATGATTCCACTCTTCTCCGAAGGCGGCAAGTGACGGATATCGCCGCTGCCAGCGATGCCGCTGCGGCAGCGGCTATTTCGATGCGCGTTTCGCGGTCGTATGCGTGCCGGCCGGCGCCAGGTGTTGCCGTTTGCTGTGCGCTTCGCGATGCGCGGAAAATCCGGAGATCCTGGCGACGGCGGTCTTCGCCGCCTGGTAGTCGGGACGTGCGGCAAGCGCTGCCTGTAGCGCGGCCAGCGCCTGTCCGTAGCGGCCCAGGCGGAAGAACAGCAGGCCGAGGTCGTACCACGCGCCGGCCAGTGCCGAACCGTGGCCGCTTGCCGCGCGCAGGCACTGTGCCGAGGCCCGCAGATCGGGGGGCACTGCAGCTGCTGGTGGCGCCGCAGAGGTATCGATGTCGGCGGCGTTGAAGGCCTGCATCGCTTCGCTGCGGCGTGCCGTCCGGTATAAGAGCAGACCGAGAAACTGCAGCGAGACGATATCGTCCGGGATCGCCTGCAGGATGCTACGTGCGATCCATTCGGCCTGTGCCAGTTCGCCACTTTGATAGAAGGTACCCAGAAGGTCGAACAGGGCGTCGATCATTTGCGGGCTTCCTTTCCAACAAAGGCCGGCGCTGCAGGTGGCGTGATCGCGCCACCTGCAGCCGGCTGGTGCCAGGACCCGCTCAACCGATGTCGACCGGCACGAAGATCTTCGCATCGTCGCGCTCGATGAGCAGGGCAACCGTCTTGCCGGACTTGTCGAGCAGGGCGCGCAGCTGCTCGACGTCGCGCAGCTCCTGGCCGTTGAGCGACAGGACGATGTCGCCACGCCGGATGCCGGCCTTGGCGGCCGGACCGCTGACGTTTTCGACGAGCAGGCCGCCGGCTATGCCGCTTTGCTGCTGCTCCTGCGGGTTCAGCGGCCGCAGCGCCAGACCGAGGCGTGGATTGGCGGCCTCGGCGTCTTCTGCTGCCGCTTGCGCCGGAGTGGGGATTTCGCCGACCGATAGCGCAATATCGCGTGCGCCGCCTTTTCGCCAGATTTCCAGCTGGATCTGTGTGCCCGGCCTGATCGCGGCGACGATTGGCGGCAGTTCGCTCGAGCGCGCGATTTCGGTGCCGTCGAGTTTCAGGATGACATCGCCTGCTTCGAGGCCTGCGGCCGCGGCGGGGCTGCCTTTCTCAACCGAGCTGATCAGCGCGCCGGCGGTATTCTTCAGGCCGAAGGACTCGGCCAGGGACTGCGAAACCTCCTGGATGGTGACCCCAAGGCGACCGTGACTGACCTTGCCGGTCTTCAGCAACTGCTCCTGGATGTTCATTGCCACGTCGATGGGAATGGCGAATGACACGCCCTGATAGCCGCCGTTGCGGCTGTAGATCTGCGAGTTGATGCCGATCACCTCACCGTTCAGGTTGATCAGGGGGCCGCCGGAATTGCCGGGATTGACCGCGACGTCGGTCTGGATGAACGGTACGTAGCTGTCGCTGGCCAGTGAGCGGCCTTTTGCCGAGACGATACCGGCGGTGACGCTGTTTTCGAAGCCGAAGGGCGAACCGATGGCGAGCACCCATTCACCGACCTGGGCGCTACCCGGGCTGGCGAGGCGAACAACCGGCAGATTGTTGGCGGCAATGCGCAGCACGGCGATGTCGGTCAGTTTGTCGAGTCCGACGACCTTGGCCTTGAATTCGCGCTTGTCGGTCAGCTTGACGGTGACCTCGTCGGCTTCGCTGACGACGTGGGCGTTGGTCAGAATCAGCCCGTCGGCGCTGACAATGAAGCCCGAACCCGTGCCGCGGGCGGGCGCACCGCCCTCGGGCATCGGCATGCCGAAACGGCGGAAGAGCTCGGGGAGGCGCGGATCGTGGTCGCCACCTGAAAAGGCTGTTTTCGACGGCCCGGTGGCGCTGATATTGACCACCGCCGGGCCGCTGTGCGCGACGATGGCCCGAAAGTCGGGCAGCCCGACGGCGGGGCTGGCCAGCGGTGCCGCGGCCGGTGCCGCAACCGCGGCGACGGCGTCGGCGGGGCGGATGATATCGCCACCCAGGGTGGCGTAGCCGGTGCCAACTGCGGCAATCAGCGCGGCGGCCAGCAGACTGCGTTTGAAGGTCGGTGCGTGCATGGTGATCTCCTGTTCCGTTCCAGAGGGGAAGCGAGGGGCTTCCGGTGGAAAGTACGATAGCGGTCAATGACTTAAAGCTGACTTAAGACGGTGTGGCGGGCGGTCGCGAGGGGGGGGCGGCGGGAGGAAGGGCGGGTGGTGCCGGGGAGGCGGCGCAGGGCGCGAAATGCACGCGCACGCGCAGGCCGCCGAGCGCGGCCTCGCCGAGCTGCACCGTCGCCCGGTGGCGGTCGGCGATGGTCTTGACGATCGCCAGGCCCAGGCCGCTCCCCGCTTCGTCGCTTTGCGCACGGCGATAGAAGCGGTCGAAGA
Organism: Candidatus Accumulibacter adiacens; assembly: GCA_000987445.1. Taxonomy (GTDB): domain Bacteria; phylum Pseudomonadota; class Gammaproteobacteria; order Burkholderiales; family Rhodocyclaceae; genus Accumulibacter; species Accumulibacter adiacens. The sequence goes on from LBIU01000080.1 coordinate 5,042, forward strand.
CGCGTTGCCGGTCTGCGGCAGGAATGCCGGGGCCCGAGTCGCTGACTTCGATGAATACGCCGCGCGCGTCCTCGGCGACGGCGACATCGACCCGGCCGCCGGCGGGCGTGTAGCGAATGGCGTTGCCGACCAGGTTGGTGACCAGGATGCGCAGCGCCTCTTCGTCGCCGCTGACGATCTCCTCGCCCCTGCCTGCCGCCGCGCCGAGATCGATCTGTTTCGCTTCCGCCAGCGGCAGCTGCGCGGCGATGACCGTCGCCGCCAGTTCGCCCAGCCGTACCTGGCCGGTCGGGTGCTCCGCGCTGCCAGTGTTGCTCCGGCCTCCCGGCTCCTGGCGGGCCAGGGTCAGCAGCTGCTGCACCGAATGCGTCGCGCGCTGCAGGCCGCCCTTCAGTTCGCCGAAGGCGTCGGCACGCGCGGCGGCATCCGGGGCACGCTCGGCGAGTTGCACCTGCAGGCTGAGCGCCGCCAGCGGGGTGCGCAGTTCGTGGGCGGCGTCGGCAGTGAACTCGCGCTGCGCCTGCAGCGCCCGCTGCAGGCGCTCGAGCAGTTCGTTCAGGGCGCGTACCAGCGGCACCACTTCTCTCGGCACCCGGTTTTCCGGAAGCGGATCGAGGGCCGCCGCGGTGCGCGTGCTGACCGCTCGCGCGACCGCGTCGAGCGGGCGCAGGCCGCGGCCGACAACCACCCAGATCAACACCCCGAGGACCGGCAGCATGAGCAGGAAGGGGGCGACGGTGCGCAAGGCGGCGGCCAGCGCCAGTTCGTCGCGCGAATGCATCGGTTGCGCGACCTGAATCGTCTGGCCGCGCTGCTGCATGCCGAACACGCGCCACTTGCCGTGCCCGGTATCGACGGTGGCGAAGCCCAGCGGCGTCTTGTCGGGCAGCCCGTTGCGCGGATGCGAGAGGTAGAGCCGCGTGCCGTCCGGCCGCCAGATCTGGATCGAGAAGTCCTGCGCGTCGCCGTCGAGCGCGAAGTCGTGCTGTCGACCGCTCAGGAAGACCTGGTCACGGAAGGACAGGGCCAGCTGGCGCAGCTGGTAGTCGAACATCGCGTTGGCTTCGTCGCGTGCCGTCCGGTAGGTGGCCAGCGCCCCAAGCAGGGTGGTCAGCGTAATCACCGACAGCAGGGCGAGCAGCAACTGGCGGCGGATCGAGGTCATCAGGCCGGTGGCAGCAGGTAGCCGACACCGCGGATGTTCTTGATCCGTTCGCTGCCGAGCTTGCGCCGTAGCGAGTGGATATAGACCTCGACGGCGTTGCTTTCGATTTCTTCACCCCAGCCGTACAGGCGCTCTTCGAGTTGCGCCCGCGACAGGGGCACTGCCGGTTGTTCGAGGAGCGCCTGCAGCAGGGCGAATTCACGCGCCGACAGGGCCACCGGCCTGCCGTCCTGGGTCAGCTCGTGGGTCGCCGGGTTCATGCGCAGATCACCGTGTTCGATCACCGGGCTGGCGCGACCGGCACGGCGGCGCAGCAGCGCGCGCATGCGCGCCGACAGCTCGTCGAGGTCGAAGGGTTTCACCAGGTAGTCGTCGGCGCCGCTGTCGAGTCCCTTGACGCGGTCGGCGACGGCGTCGCGGGCGGTAATGATCAGCACCGGGATGTCGTTGCCGGCACGCCGCAGCCGCGCCAGAAGGTCCAGACCGGACCTGCCGGGCAGGCCGAGGTCGAGCAGCAGCAGCTCGTAGGGTGTGGTCGTCAAGGCCAGTTCGGCCGCCTGCCCGTCGCGCACCCAGTCGACGCTGCTGCCCTCCTGGCGCAAGCCGCGCTGGACGCTCTTGCCGATCATCGGGTCATCCTCGACCAATAACACACGCATCGTCCGGAGTCGCCGCCCGTCCCTTCGGGATGAGGGTTACGGCGCCGACACCACTTCGTAATACACGCCGCTCGACCCGAAGTAGGGCTTGTACCAGTTCGGTCCGCTCTGGTAATACTGGACGCCGTTCACCGTCATGTGTTTGGCATTGGGTGGCAGGGCCGCGTACTGGCTGCCGATCGGGAGATTGCCCTGGACGGCGTAGGCCGGCTGCGGCGCGACGTATACCGGCTGTGGGGCCACGTAGACCGGTTGCGAGGCGCTGGCGATCGCGGCACCGGCCATCGTTCCCACGGCCAGGCCGGCGACGGCACCCGCGGCCGCGCCGCAGCCGTAGCAACCGCGATGGTAGTAGCCGCCGCCGTGGTAGTAACCGCCATGGTAGGGGTGGCCGGCAGCCACGAAGCCGCGCCCGCCCCAACCCCGGCCGGCAGCGACCCAGGCGTTGGCGTCGGCCAGGGGAACGAGCACGCTGGCGGTCACCGCGACGACGAGAATGTATTTCTTCATCGGCTTCATTGCTTGCCTCCTTGGGTCTCTGCTTGGGCCTTCGGCAGGCCGGTCCGCTTGAACTCGAGCTTGACGGCGTCGTTCGGAATGACGGCCTCGAAGCTCGTCATCGGTAGCGGCGCATTGAGCTTCCAGTCCGAGAACTCGACCGTGAAGATGGGCTGGCGCTCGCCGCTGCGGTAGGAGGCGACTGCCAGGCGCGGCAGCTTGTCCTGTGCGCCGATCCAGAGTTCCCAGTCAACACCGGGGGCGGTAAACGCCAGGTGATCGGTGGTGACCCCGGCGATGGTCGATTGCCCGACCAGAAGGGCGCTCGCCAGGTCCTTGCTGAGGCGGGCATAGGGGTCGGAAACCAACAGGTCAACGAAGGGCGCCAGGGTGTCGGCGCCCGGATGCTCCTGCTGGAGGACGGCGTCGAGGGTGCTGCCGCCGGCTTCCTGCTGCGCGTAGAATTTCCTGGCCGGCCCGATGGCGGTCACCGTCTTGCCGTTGTAGTAGAGATCGTTGGGCACGAGATCGCCGCGCGACTCGACGAACAGGCGGTCCGGCCGCTGCAGCAGCACACGTGACGCCGCGAAGAGGCTGATGTACTGCCCGCTCGGCGACTCCAGAGGCAGCAGGCTGCGGGTCTTGAACTGCAGCGTCCGCGCCCCGGCCAGGGTGTCGCTCATCTCCTTCAGCAGCTTGAGGGCTCGCTGATCCTTGATCTCCTGCGCCGGCGTCGCCGGCGGCGGCACGGGTTTATCGTCTGCCAGGGCGGTGCCGCTGCCGCCAAGAAGCACTGTCGCGGCCAGGAAAGCGCCGCCGACAAGATGCCCCATCAAATTTCGTCCGATCATTTGTCTCCCCTTGTCCATTGGCAAGTATCGTCCAAATTGGCTGTTCGCGCTTGCCCACGTTGCGCAGTGTAACCAAAACGTGGGCACTCGGGAGCGATGGGTGGTCGTCCCGCGTCGGTGCGTCAAATCCCGCTTGGCGGTCGAGGTGAGCAACGAGCGTTCGCAGCGAGCGCTGTAGTTCCTGGTGGCTCCAGACAAGCAAACGACCACGCGCCGCCTGAGCAGGCGCGTGGTCGTCCGGGGTGATTCTTGTCCCGGCCTGAAGCCGGGACCGTTGTGGCTACTTGTGGTCGTGTGTGCTGCTGACCACCTGCGCCATCTCGCGCTCGACCTCCTCGTCGAGATGCACGTCTGCCGTATTGAAAGCGCCGGCGTCGGGGTCGTTGAAAACGTCCAGGTTCAGTTGGCCTTCGCTCTTGGCGACGATCACCGAGACCACCGCGTCACCCGAGACATTGACCGCGGTGCGGATCATGTCCAGCAAACGGTCGACACCGAGAATCAGTCCAATGCCTTCGATCGGCAGGCCGACCTGGGTGAACACCATGGACAGCATGATCAGGCCGACTCCCGGTACGCCGGCGGTGCCGATCGAGGCCAGCACCGACATCAGGATGACCGTCAGATAGCCGCCCATGCCCAGATCGACGTTGTAGACGTTGGCGATGAACACCGTCGCGACGCCCTGCATGATTGCCGTGCCGTCCATGTTGATGGTGGCGCCGAAGGGGACCGTGAAGGAGGCGACGGAGTTCTTGACGCCCAGGCGTTCAGTGACCGTGCGCAGCGTCACCGGGATGGTGGCGTTGGAGCTCGAGGTGCTGAAAGCGAAGACCTGCGCGTTGCGCATCTTCGCCAGGAAGATCTTCGAACCGAGTCCGGAGAAGATCTTGAGCACCAGTTGCAGGGTCACGAAGAGGTGGAAGAGCAGGACGCCGATCAGCACCAGGACATAGCCGAGCAGTTGCGCCAGCAGGTCCAGTCCCAGGCTGGCGATCGCCTTGGCGATCAGGCAGAACACCGCGTAAGGCGCCAGCGCCATGATGATGCTGACCATCTTCATCATCACTTCGTTGAGCAGCTCGACAAACTCGACGACCGTCCTGGCCTTCTTGCCGACCAGCAGCAAACCGACGCCGCAGAGAATGGCGAAGAAGATGATCGACAGCATTTCGCCCTGCGCCATGGCATTGACCGGGTTGGACGGAATGACGTTGATCAGCACTTCGGACAACGGGGGCGACTCCTTGCCGGTGAACTTCGCCGTGGTGTCGGCATTCATGCCCTCGCCGATACCCAGGCCGGCTGCCAGCAGGATGCCGGTAGCGATGGCGATTGCGGTGGTGACCATATACAGGACGAAAGCCTTCGAACCGATACGTCCCAGCAGTTTGATATCGCCGATGCCGCAGACACCACAAATCAGTGAAAACAACACCAGGGGAACCACCATCATTTTCAGTGCATTAACGAACATCTTGCCAACGACGTGAAACAAGCCGTTGACCAGGTACTCGTTGACGAACGAGCCCGCGGCATTCATGCCGCCCAGGTTGATCACCAGGCCAACCACGATGCCTAGCGCCATTCCCAGCAATACTTTGACTGTCAAGTTCATGACCACCTCCTCATTTGGGTGAAGCTGTCTCTTTGGAGTCGCGATAAGCATTCATCGCTTGTCAGCTGCGCATACGCTTGCCCTCGCAGCTGCACGGTACGCCCTTCTTTTCCCTTGTGACATGCAGCAGATCGCCGGATTCATGCCCAAGGCAGGGTCTTTCCGTAGTACAAATTACCACCAATCGGCGATCGGTGTGCAATGGCCTGGTGGCCGTCGGCGCGCTCCCAATCGCCTCCAGGCATTATCCATTGCCGTGACCACAGATTGCCGGCGAGCCCAGGGTCGGCAATTATGTGCAGAAAAAACAGAGGATTGTGCGGCACCAACAGCGTCGTGGCGGTCGCGCGAGTGAGTGCTTGCTGGCGCGTTCGAGGATTACGCGGAGCCATGCGGCAAGTATTGGTGCCAGGCATTCGAGTGATATTGGCACCCGCAATCGGGGCGGTGGGGTCTTGAACGTTGATCTCGCTGTTTCACCCTTGGCAAGAGCAAAGACCCCGTCGATCCGCCGCAAGCAGAGCAGTTGGGGCGGGGCAGATTCCGGCGCGCTCGAACGGATTGTTGGCGATCAGGGAGAACAGCGCCTATGATGCGTCCTCCGAGCCGCGATGGAACGGGTGGCTCGAAAGCGAAGATGTCTTTTAGAGCGCTCGAACCGATCTTGCAGGAAGAATACCCGGCGGCCAGCCACTCAGCTTGGCAGCCGGGCCGCTTAGCCGAGATATCGACCAGAGGGCGTTTTCATGATTGATTGTCGCAAGGGTTCCATTGCCTGCCGAGTCATGCTCGGCTTGGCAGCCATGTTCGTGCAGTTGGGTTCGGCGTCGGCCGCCGATGTAAACCTGGCAAGAGCACCGATCGCACTGTCCTACCCGGATCAGTGGAGCAAGACCGACCCGGCTGGCTCGCTGCGGCTTGACGATCCGGCCCGGGAAGTCATGATCGTCTTCGAAGTCGTCCAGGCCAGCGCAGTCGACGCCGCGCTCGGCAACCTGCAGAACAAGCTCAAGGGCCTTGGTCTTGGGCAGGTCGCGGTCAGCTCCGAGGAGGAACGTCTGATCAACGGGATGAAGGCCGCGCTCAAGTCCGGCAAGGCAATGCTGGATGGTCAGCCGGTCCAACTGGGCGTGGGCATCATCGACGTGTCCGCGCAACAGCGGCTGATGCTGTTTACGATCGTCAAGGATGGCGCGGCAGCAAAGCACAAGGACACCGTTCTCGAGATCCTTGAGAGCATCCGACCGATTCGCGGCTGAACGCGCAGCAGCGGCGGCCGTGAGTGGCGGAGTGCGCAGGCGCCGCCCGCGCCACGTTCCAGGGCCAGCAGGGAGCCAGACATGCGATTTTCGGTCAGCGAGGTGATCTCTCTCTCTCCCTGGCGCGCGCCACGCTTTCCGAACTCGCCGAGCAGGTCAAGGCCGGCGCCGAGAAAATCGTCACCGAGAACGGCGAGAGCTACATCGCCAGCATCGACGCCGAGCGACTCGACGACTACCACCGGCTGGAGCGTGAGCATATTCCCTGCTGCTGATTGACGATACCAGCCAAGGCCTCGACGACGTGGCCGCGGGGCGGGTGACGGATGCACGCACTTCCCTTCAGGCCATCAAGCGCCGTCGTGCGACGTCCTCTGAGGTTTGAGCGGTCGTGGCGACGGTGCAGGCCCGCATGAATGTCGGTGAGGCGCACCAGAATGGCGGTGGCTGTCTCAGCGCGTCAGCAGCATCAACAGCACCAGATTGACCAGCAGCGAGACACCCGCGATGATCCGCCAGGTGAGCAGCGGGTTGCGCGTCGCCAGCGGCGTTGCCGGCGGCCGGCCGAGCGGTCGGTGGGCGCCACGTTCCAGCGCCAGCAGGAATTCCTCGGCGGTTTCGAAGCGCTGCGCGGGATCCTTGGCGACCGCCTTGAGCAGCACATTTTCCAGCCAGCCGGGGATATCGGGCCGGAAGCGTGTCGGCGCCACCGGCTCGCCGAACTTGGGATGCTGGAAAGGCTCGATTTCGCCGTAGGGGTATTTGCGGGTCAGCAGGTGATAGAGCGTGACCCCTGCAGCATAGAGATCGTGGGCCGGGCCGGCGCGTTCGCCGGCGAGCAGTTCGGGGGCCATGTAGCTCGGCGTGCCCGGGCTGCCGCTGGCGGGATCGTCCTCGGAGAGGCTGAGTGCAACGCCGAGATCGAGGACACGCAGGCGGCCGTCGCGACCGATGTGGACGTTGTCGGGTTTGATGTCGCGGTGAGCGACGTCGAGGCGGTGCAGCGCCGACAGCCCCTTCATCAGGCGTACGCCATGCTGGACGGCATCGGCGACGGTGAAATGCAGACCCGAGTCGAGCATCCGCTGCAGCGTCGCGCCTTCGTGCCAGGTCTGCAGGTAGTACAGGCAACTGCGTCTCTCGGCCGGCAGCAGCTGCGCAAAGAACGGCGAGCTGATGCGCCGACCGCGCCACTCCTCCATGATCAGCGCACGAATCTCGTCGGCGTCGTCGGCGAGTTCCGGGCGCAGGGTCTTGAGCACCAGTGGCTGGCGTGAGGCGAGATCGGTGACGCGGTAGAGGAGGGTGGCGCGCGAGTCGTGCAGCACTTCCTCGATCTGCAGCCCATCGATTTCCTGGCCCGGTTTGAACTGCGGCGGCAGCGGCAGGCGCGCCGTTCCTTCCAGCGAATCGCGCAGATTCTCTGCCGGCAGTCCCTGGATGCGCGCGACGACGGCGCTGGCGTTGTCGTGGCCGCCGGCGGCCAGCGCGAGGCTGGTCAGCGAGGCCGCCGCCTGCTGTGCGTCGGGATGCGCGAGCAGCGCGGCGCGAATGCGAGCCTCACCGATCGCGGCCCAGACGCCGTCGCTGCAGAGCAGGAAGCAGTCGCCGACTTTCAGTTCGCCGTCGGCGAAGTCGAGCCGGAAGTGGCGGTCGAGTCCGACCGCGCGCGAGAGCACGTTCTTGAGTTCCGGGTGTTCCCAGACATGGTCGCTGGTGAGGCGCGTGCATAGCCCGTCACGCAGCAGGTAGAGGCGCGAATCACCGACGTGTGCGCTGATGTAGCGCCGGCCGCGCAGGACGAGCGTGGTCAGCGTCGTGGCCATGCCGGTGAGGTCAGGCTGGCGGCTCGCCTCGGCCACCACCCAGCGGTTGAGCGCGGCGATGACCTTCTCCAGCGCGTGCGGTACGCTCCAGGTGTCGGGGGTCGCGTAGTAGTCGGAAAGCAGGCCGCGCACGGTGTACTCGGCCGCTTCACGCCCGCCCTGATGGCCACCGAGGCCGTCGGCGACAGCGGCGATCAGCCCCTTGTTGTCGAGTTCGGCGCCGTGCGGGGTGACCATGCCGCAGAAGTCCTCGTTGCGCTGGCGCGGTCCGGTGAGCGAGGAGTGGCCGATATCGACTTTCAGCGGCATGCAGGCTCCGGAAACGAAAAAGGGGCGCAAGGTCGCAATGTACCTTGCCACCCCTGTTGTTCAAAGGAAACGCTGGTTCAGATCTTCGCCGCGGTCAGGTGCGCCGCACCCCAGGTGGTGCGCCAGCGGTTCTTGACCGCGCTCAGCCCGGCCAGGGCCAGCAGCGCCAGCGCGGCGAAGATCAGGAAGCCGATCTGATAGCTGCCGGTGAGCTGCTTGGCGTAGCCGAGCGACGAGGCCAGGTAGAAGCCACCGACGCCGCCGGCCATGCCGACCAGCCCGGTCATCACGCCGATCTCCTTGCGGAAGCGCTGCGGCACCAGCTGGAAGACGGCGCCGTTGCCCATGCCCAGTGCGAGCATCGCGCCGACGAAGGCGACCAGCGCCATCCACGCTGCCGGCAGGCCGATGCTGACGATGGCCAGGAAGATCGCCGCGAAGACGTACATCACCGACAGGCTCTTGATGCCGCCGATGCGGTCGGCGACGTTGCCGCCGATCGGGCGGACCAGCGAGCCGGCGAAGACGCAGGCAGCGGTGAAGAAGCCCGCGGTCTTGGCGTCGAGTCCGTACTGGATGTTGAAGTAGATGGTCAGCGACGAGGCGAGGCCGACGAAGCCGCCGAAGGTCACCGAGTAGAAGAACATGAACCACCAGGCGTCCCTGTCCTTGAGTACCTTCAGGTATTCGGCCAGCGATTTCGGCGGCGGGCACTCAGGGGCATCCTTGGCGGCGATCATGTAGTAGATGAAGACCAGCAGCAAGGGAATCAGCGCCAGGCCAAAGACATTGGTCCAGCCGTAGGCGATGGCCAGGCTGGGTGCGATCAGCGCCGCCAGCGCGGTGCCCGAATTGCCGGCACCGGCGATGCCCAGGGCCGTTCCCTGATGCTCCGGCGGATACCAGCGCGAGGCCAGTGGCAGCGCGACGGCGAACGAGGCGCCGGCGACGCCGAGGAAGACGCCGAGGATCAGGGTCTGCTCGTAGCTGTGCACGCCGAAATGCCAGGCCAGGAACAGCGAGACCATCACCGTCACCTGGCCGATGGCGCCGGCCAGCTTCGGCTTCAGATGGTCGACCATCAGGCCCATGACGATGCGCAGCAAGGCGCCGGCAAGGACTGGCGTGGCGACCATCATGCCTTTCTGGGCATGGGTCAGGGAGAGATCGCTGGCGATCTGCACACCGAGCGGGCCGAGCATCACCCAGACCATGAAGGCCAGGTCGAAGTAGAGAAACGAAGCGATGAGGGTCGGCCGGTGGCCGGCCTTCCAGAATGAGCCATCCATGATCGTGTTCCGTCAGCAGGAGTAGGTGTGGGAATAGGCGTGTGGGCGGGGAGCTTGCGAAGTTCAGATTTCGAGAAGGACCGTACCGCTCTCGATGCGGATCGGGTAACGCCGGGCGCAACCCTGGTCGGGAGCGACGGCCTCGCCCGAGTCGAGGCGCAGCTTCCAGCCATGCAGGGGGCAGGTCACCTGATTGCCGTGCACCATTCCCTGCGACAGCGGCCCCCCCTTGTGCGGGCAGCGGTCGCGCAGCGCAAACACTTCGTCGGAGGAGGTGCGGAAGAGGGCGATATCACCGCTTTCACCGCTTTCACCGCTCTCGCCACACGCTCCGCTGCCGCCATTCTTCGGCCTGACGACGCGACTGCCGAGTCGCGGGATGTCGTCAATGTGGCAAATCGCTTTCCATTCAGCCATCTTTTTTCTCCAGGTTCTGCCGCTTCACAGCGCAAGCGTTTCGTATTCGTTTCTCTCGACGCCGGCGATGCGTTCGGCCCAGGGATCCTTGGCGTCCTTCAGTTCGGCCAGCAGGCGGCCGTGCAGCGCCTTGCGGTTTTCCTCGTCGTCGACGACGCGGCTCTTGGCGTGGTCGAGGCCGACGCGTTCGAGGTAATGGCAGGTGCGTTCGAGATAAAAGGCCTCCTCGCGATAGAGCTGCAGGAAAGCGCCGGCGTACTCCATTACCTCTTCGTCGCTGCCGACCTTGACGAAGAACTGCGCGACCTCGGTCTTGATGCCGCCGTTGCCGCCGACGTAGAGCTCGTAGCCCGAATCGACGCCGATCACGCCGACGTCCTTGATGCCGGCTTCGGCGCAGTTGCGCGGGCAGCCGGAAACGGCGAGCTTGACCTTGTGCGGTGCGTACATGTCGAAGAGCATCTTTTCGAGCTTGACGCCCATGTCCATCGCCAGCTGCGTGCCGAAGCGGCAGTGCTCGGCGCCGACACAGGTCTTGACGGTGCGGATCGACTTGCCGTAGGCGTGCCCGGAGGGCATGTCGAGGTCTTTCCAGACGCCGATCAGGTCGTCCTTCCTGATGCCCAGCAGGTCGATGCGCTGGCCGCCGGTGACCTTGATGGTCGGCACCTGGTATTTCTCGGCGACGTCGGCGATGCGCCGCAACTCGGCGGACGTGGTCAGCCCGCCCCACATGCGCGGCACCACCGAGTAGGTGCCGTCCTTCTGGATGTTGGCGTGTGCGCGTTCGTTGATCAGCCGCGAGCGCGGGTCGTCCTTGGCCTGCTTCGGCCAGGTCGAGATCAGGTAGTAGTTGAGTGCCGGGCGGCATTTGTCGCAGCCGTCGGGCGTCGTCCACTCCATGAAGCGCATGGTTTCGCCGATGCTCAGCAGCGGCTGTTGGCGAATCGCGTCGCGCACCTCCTGATGCGAGAACTCGGTGCAGCCGCAGACCGGCTTGCGGTTCGATGCGGCCGGCGTGTAGGCACCGCCGATGGTCGCCGAGAGAATCTGCTCGCAGAGGCCGGCGCAGGAGCCGCAGGACGAAGCCGCCTTGGTGTGCTTCTTGATGTCGTCGAGAGTGAACAGGCCATTTTCCTTGATCGACTTGACGATGGTGCCCTTGCTGACCCCGTTGCAGCCGCAGACTTCGGCGCTGTCGGCCATCGCCGCCGCCTTGTTGTGGCCCTGGTGGCCGACGTCGCCGACATGCGACTGGCCGAAGAGCAGGTGGTCGCGAATCTCGTGGATGTCCTGGCCGTCGCGCAGCAGCTGGTAGTACCACGGCCCGTCGGCGGTGTCGCCGTAGAGCACGCCGCCGACCAGCTTGTTGTCCTGGATCACCAGCTTCTTGTACACCCCGCCGGCAGCGTCGTTGAGGATGATCTCCTCGGTGTCCTTGCCGCCGAAGAAGTCGCCGGCCGAGAAGAGATCGATGCCGGTGACCTTGAGCTTGGTCGAGGTTACCGAGCCGGTGTAGCGGCCGATGCCGTAGTTGCCGAGGTGGTTGGCGGCGACCTTGCCCTGCTCGAAGAGGGGCGCGACGAGGCCGTAGGCGATACCGCGGTGGGCGACGCATTCGCCGACCGCATACACCTTCGGGTCGTAGGTCTGCATGGTGTCATTGACCACGATGCCGCGATTGCAATAGATCCCGGCCGACTCGGCGAGCGCGATGTTCGGACGGATGCCGACGGCCATGACCACCAGGTCGGCCGGGATCTGCAGGCCGTCCTTGAGGCGGATGGCCGCGACGCGGCCGCTCTCCCCGGCGACCAGCGCTTCCGTCTGCTTGCCGAGCAGGAACTTGAGACCGCGTTCTTCGAGTGACTTCTGCAGCATGCGGCCGGCCGTCTCGTCGAGCTGGCGTTCGAGCAGCCAGTCGGCCAGGTGCACCACCGTCACGTCCATGCCGCGCAGCTTCAGACCGTTCGCCGCTTCCAGGCCGAGCAGCCCACCGCCGATGACCACCGCATGCCGGTAATGCCTGGCGGCGTCGATCATGGCGTCGGTGTCGGCGATGTCGCGGTAGGAGATCACCCCGGGCAGGTCGTTGCCCGGGATCGGCAGCATGAAGGGATTGGATCCGGTCGCCAGCAGCAGGCGGTCATAGCTCTCCTCGGTGCCGTCGTCGGCGACCACCCGGCGCTTGACGCGGTCGATGTGCTGCACGGTCTTGCCCAGATGCAGCCGGATGCCGTTGTCGGCGTACCACTGGTGATCGTTGAGAATGATGTCCTGGATGGTCATCTCGCCGGCGAGCACCGGCGAGAGCAGGATGCGGTTGTAGTTGGGATGCGGCTCGGCGCCGAATACGGCGATCTCGTACTCATCGGGGGCGATTTTCAGCAGTTCCTCGAGCGTGCGTACGCCCGCCATGCCGTTGCCGACCATCACCAGTTTCTTCTTGCTCATCTTCGTGACTCCATTCGATGCGTCTTGATGGAGGCATCAAAGCAAGTGGCGTGCCAGAAGTGATGAGCGTTGATTTGCCGGGGGTTTTTCCGGGCCGCCCCGAAGCTGTGCGTCCTGCAAATGATGCGGCGCACAACTTCGGGGCGCGCGACTGCGCGCGGGTGCTGGATCTGGTGCAGGAAAGGGGTTAGGCGACCTTCACCTGCAAGGACCACCTGGCCAGCTTGCCGGTATCGCGTGCCGCGCGATCGGCGACGCGCAGGGTCCAGGTACCGGAGGCTTCCTTGCCGAGCAGCTCCGCCAAGGGCAGGTCGGCCGAGGTGTAGGTCTGGAAGAGGTTGTGCGCCGAGCCACCGCCGCGCTCGTGCAGGCGCAGCGTCTGGCCACCGTGGATCAGCGATACTTCCAGGTCGCCGCGCCAGGTATGGGTGATCTCCACGGCGACGGACAACTCGGCAATGCGGCCGGCAAGTGCCAGTTCGGTGTGGCTTTCCAGGCCGGCGGGGCTGTTGTCGGGAATGCTGCCGTTGCTTGGTACGACCACCACCGATGCTTCCTTCGCCGCTGCGGCGACGGCGAGCTTCAGGCGCCAATGCTTCAGCCGGCCAACATCCCAGCTCGCCAGGTCGGCGACCTGCAGGCGCCAGATGCCGGCGGCGCCCGGCTGCGTCTGAAGCAGGCTCGCCAACGCAGGCGAGTTGGCCGGCGAGTACAGTTCCTTGAGATCCTTCGCGCCGCCCCCGTCACGATTGTGCAGGAGGATTGCCGCGCCCTCGGGCGGCAGCAGCGATACGCGCAGGTCGCCACGGTAGCTGTGCTCGATGTCGACTTCCACTTCGATGCCGGTCACCACCCCCGTGGCGGCGACCTCGACCGCTTCGCTGATGCCGCTGGCGTTGGCATCGGGAATGGCCAGATTCGGGAAGCGATCGAACTCGGTGCCGGTCTCCACCGCGGGCCGTGCCCGGCGTACCGCTTGCAGGGCATTCACCCGGCCCTGTCCCATGCGCTCGTGGTGTCCGTTGGCGTCGTAGGTGACCGAGCCGACCTTGTCGGCGGTTTCCCGCAGGATGGTGCGCACTTCTGCCTCGGACAGGGTCGGGTTCGCCGACAGCACGAGGGCGCACACCGCGGCGGCCTGCGGACAGGCGGAGGAGGTGCCGTTGAAATTCAGCACGTAGTCGCCCGCATTGGCCGAGCGGTTGTAGCCGCGGTCGCCGGTGATGTCGGTGGTGGCGATGCGCACGCCGGGCGCCGCGACATCGACCTCCGGGCCATGATTGCTGCCCCACCAGGTTTCGCCGTCACTGCTGGTCTTGGTCTTCGGCTCGTCGTCCTGGTTCGAGGCGGCCACCGTGAGCACATTGCTCAGGTTGCCCGGAAAGTCGACCGGGGAGTCGTCGTTGCCGGCAGCGACGACGATCACCGAACCCAGACCGCCGCGGCCCTGCGTGCGTGCGCGATCGAAGGCGCGCGAGATCTGATTCGAGGGTGAGCCGCCGCCCCAGCTGTTGCTGAGCACATCGGCGCCGTTGTCCCAGGACCAGTTGATTGAGCGGGCGATCCACTCGTTGGTGGTCACCCAGTTCTTGCCGGTATTGTCGGAATGGGCGATGCGCACGGCGAACATCGAGCAACCGGCAGCGACGCCGCGGACGCCGATGGCGTTGTTCGCCGTGGCTCCGACGATGCCTGCACAGGCCGTGCCATGGGCATCGTTGCCTTTCGGTTCCTGAAACTCGTCGTCATCGGTGCCGTCGTAGCCGCGGGTGACGCCGCCGAGATCGGGATGGGTGGTGTCGACCCCCTCGTCGAGAACGGCGACGATAATGTCCGGACGGGGTGCCACCTCGGCGCTCGCCGCGATCGCCTGTAGTCGTTCGAGATAGTATTGCTGGCCGAGCAGCGGGTCGGGAACGGCGGCCGCACGCGGCTGTCCGGCCATCGGCGAGGCCATTTCGCCATCGGCACCGGCGCTTGGGCCGCGCGACTGATCGCGCGGCGAGATGGTGATCAGATCGGGTTCGGCGAATTCCACCTGCGCCAGCGCGGTCAGCGTTTCCGCGACCTCGAAAACGTCTGCATCGGCGTTGGTCAGCTCGGCGGTCAGCTCGCCGTAGGCGGACCGGGTCAACAGCCGCAGCCCGTGCGCAGCGAGAAGCTCGGCTTGCTGCGCCTCATCGACAGCGGCCGAAAAAGCAAGCACTAGCCGCCCGCTGGGAATGATCCGCGTCTTGCCGCGGCGAAACACGGGGCTGGCCCGGGAGACCGCGGCCGAGCTGCGCATGCTGCGAACGGCGTTGTCGGAGCGAACCGCTCCTGCCGGGCTGACCGTCGTCGGCACCAATGTCAGGGCGAACTCCGGGACTTCGATGCGGTCGCGGAAGTCACCGACCTCGCCGTCGCTGGCCACCGCGCGGGCCATTGCGCTGCGCTGCGCCGGCTTGAACTCGACGGCCACATAGTCCGGGTCGACCTCGAGCTGGATCGGTTTGCCATCTACCAGATATTTGGGCATTTCGCGCTCCCTTCAGAAAGATCAATCAGGCCCCGGTTGGCAGCTCCTTACCGGGGTGCAGGCGATGACTATCGTTGCGACAAACGGTGGGAAGTGAGGGGGAAGGTGCAGCGACCGCACAGGAAGTCTGTGGCTGGAAAAGTATAGGTAGCCCCGGCGAGCGCTGTCAATGTTGAGCTTGAGCCACGCCTGGCCCACGGACGAAGCGGCGGGGAGCCTGCTCTGCCCGGAGAACAGGCGGCGAAGCGGCCGTCAGGAACGGCCTGTGTGGCCTGTGCTAGCGCATGACGAACGCCTCCTGATGGAAGCGCAGGCGACCCTGCCACCGTTTGTGCAGGCGGTCACGCAGCCGATCGGCGAGTCCCTGCGGGCCGCAAAACCAGACCTCGGCCGGGCCTGCGCTATCGTGTCCGAGGAGCAGTTCTTCGGCACTGAGTTGCTGGCCCTGCCTGGCGCCATGCACGTGCAGGCGGATGCCGGGAAGTCGTTCAGACAGGGCTTCGAGCCGGGAGACGAAGGCATCTGTTTCACGGTCGTGCGTGCAGTAGTGCAGGTCAGCGCTCGGCGCCTGCGCGGGGCTGTCTTGCTGCGCTTCCAGCCAGGCGAGAAACGGCGTCACGCCGATGCCGCCGGCAATCCAGATCTGCTGCGCGCCGCGCTGCTGGCGGGCGATGTCGAAGCGTCCGTAAGGCCCTTCGATGCGCACTGGCTGGCCGACGGCCAGGCGCCGCGCGAGCTGTCGCGTGTAGTCGCCAAGGGCCTTGATCTGGAAGCTGATTTCCCCGTCGCCGTGGTCGGCGCTGGCGATCGTGAAGGGATGCTGGCCTTCGCCGTCGTCGAAGCTGACGAAGGCGAACTGCCCGGGCCGATGCCCCGGCCAACCAGCGTCCAGGCGGCAGCGCACGCCGAGTACATCGGTCGCCGGGTGGTCGAGGGCAACGACGCTTCCGTCCAGCTGGCGCGAGCGACCGATGCGCCCGCTCAGCGAGAGCACGCTGCCGTAAACACCGCCAGCGATGAGGAGCGCGAGCAGCAAGCCGAGCGGCTGGGTCCAGTAGTCGGTCGGCGCCAAGAGCAGGGCATGAAAGGCGAGCATCAGGTAGAGCACCGGCATTGCCCGGTGCAGGAAGCGCCACACCCGGTACGGGAAGCGCTGCCAGAGGCTGATGGCCAGCATCGCCAGCAGCGCGTAGATCGCCCATTCGCCGAGATCTTCGGCGAGATCGCGCAGCACCTCGATAAAGCCGCCGAAGTTTTCCTGGGGCACGCGTCCTTCACGGCCGATGATGGCCTTCAGGAGGTCACTCGACAGCTCGATCAGCCAGTGCAGGGCCGCAAAACCCCCGCCCAGGATTGCCGCCCACCTGTGCGTGCGATAGACGCGGTCCATGCCGCCCAGCGGGGCTTCGAGCCAGGTTGGGCGGGTGGCCAGATACATCGCCACCGACATCAGGGCGATCGACAGCAGGCCGCTGAGGTAGAGCGCTTCCTGGCGCAGAACCCACAGCGTTGCACCGCCGGACGGCGTGCCGGCGACGAGGGCATCCCAGCCCCAGGCCAGGGTGACGAGGGTGATGATCAGGGTGAGAGCGGTTTTCATGGTCGGCGCAGCATTCCTTCAGTGGACATCGGGCGTTTGGCGGCTTGCGCGAGCTAATCGTCGTAGTCGCCGCGTTCGGCACCGGCGTGGCAGGCCAGGCAGTTGGCCTTGCTGCGCACCTCCTTGTGCTGCCACTCCCAGGCGGGGACTTCGCGGTGTTCTTTGACCCAGCGCGCGAGCTCGGTGATGCGCAGCGGCGCCTTGCTCGGCGAGGTGCCGCGCAGCAGCTTGTCGCTCTCGCGTCGGCCGCCGCTATCGCCGGCGTTGCTCAGCAGGTAGTTGGTGATGTGCTTCGCGGTTGCCGGATCGACGCTGGCGTCGTCGCCGAAATGGTTTGTCAGCTCGCCCATCATTCGCTTCCACGAACTGGCCGGAAGCATCGAAGGCGGAAAGGCGAGGTGGCAACTGCCGCACTCCTCCTTGACCACCGGGTCGCTGACCGGCGGATAATAATGGCTGCCACCGGCCTGCGCGCGCTGGAAGACGAGTGCCGAAAAGGCGATCGCCAGCAGGCCGAGCGCGATGGGGCGATAGGGCAGAGTCATCGTGTTCTCCTTGAAATGTTTGCTTGGGTGTATAGGGGTGCGTCTGTCTGCGGGCGGCTGCTCACTGACTGATCATGAAGCTCAGCCAGTCGCCTTTTTCCTGCGCGGTGCACTGGCGGCCGAGCACGTCCTTGCAGTTGCGCTTGAACCATTTCTCGACTTTTGCCGGGTCGGCATAGCGGCCGGGGCTGGCCGACAGCGCCACCGGGTCGATGGCCTTGCCGGCAGGGGTCCGGCCGGAGGTGCGCGGGTCCTTGGCATGGCAGCTGGTGCAGGCCGGGGTATCGGCTTTGCCGCCGGCGAATGACTGGCGATGGAAAGCGTCGCCGCGCGCTGCCGAGAAGCCGGCGAAAGCCGGGTCGGCGGTTTTCGCCGCGGCGGCGTAGCCGGCAAGCAGCTCGTCGCGGGGGGCGGCGCGTGTTGTTGTGCTGGCCAGTGCCAGCATTGCGGCCAGGAGCAGCATTCCTGGCTGTTTGTGTGCGTGCGGTTTCATGAGCCGGCCCTTTCGCTTCGCTTTGACATGGCGCCACTTTGCCGGCCGCTGACTGAACGGATGCTGAAGCCGGCGTTCACCCTGCGTTCAGCTGCAAGGGGGTAGAAAGAGGGTCGAAAGGGGACAGGTCGCCAGACGGCGCATGCCGCACGCGGCGGTTCGGAAAGCCCTTGCCGCCGTTAAACTCCGGAGATGATCCGCTTGAAAAACCCCTTGCTGGCCATTGCTGCGCTGCTCCTGGCCTGGGCGAGTGCCGTCGTCAGTGCCGGCGACGGCCACGGCGGCGACCACGATCGTGCGCGCCAGGCGCTCGAAGCCGGTGAGGTGCTGCCGCTACGGGTGATCCTCGAACGCGTCGAAGGCGCCTATCCGGGGCAGGTCGTCGAGGTCGAACTCGAGCGCGAGCACGGCCGCTGGGAGTACGAGATCAAGCTGCTGCGCAGCGGCGGCTCGCTCGTAAAGCTCAAGGTCGATGCGCGTGACGGCAGCATTCTCGGCGTCAAGGGGCGCAAGGACGGCGGTCAGGGCGATCGCCGTCGCGGCGGCGGGGGCGATGATGAACGCGAACGCCTTGGCGCGGAGCGTGAAAAACAGCATGGAGAGCCGCGCTGATGCGCATCCTGATCGTTGAAGACGAAGCCCTGTTGCAGGGCCAACTGGCCGACGCGCTGCGCGCGGCCGGCTACGCGGTCGATACCGCGAGCAACGGGGTCGATGCCCACCACCTCGGTGACAGCGGCTCCTACGACGCCGTCGTGCTCGACCTCGGTCTGCCGCAGCTCGACGGCATCAGCGTCCTCAAGAAGTGGCGGGCCGCCGGCCGGGCCATGCCGGTGCTGATCCTGACTGCCCGCGATGGCTGGCACGAGAAGGTGGCCGGTATCGACGCCGGTGCCGACGACTATCTGACCAAGCCCTTTCACATGGAGGAATTGCTCGCCCGCCTGCGCGCGCTGATCCGGCGCGCCGGTGGCCACGCCAGCGCCGAACTGGTCTGCGGCCCGCTGACCCTCGACACACGCAACAGCCGGGCGAGCGTCGATGGCCAGGCCTTGACGCTGACCAGCCACGAGTATCGTGTCCTCGCCTATCTGATGCACCATCGCGACCAGGTGATTTCGCGCAGCGACCTGGTCGAGCACATCTACGCCCAGGACTTCGATCGCGACTCGAACACCGTCGAGGTCTTCATCGGCCGCCTGCGCAAGAAGCTGCCGCCAGGACTGATCCAAACCGTGCGTGGCCTCGGCTATCGCCTGACCGCGTCGGGATGAGCGAGTCTCTCCCGCGCTCGCCACTTGCCGGGCGCGGCTCGCTGCGCCTCCGCCTCCTGGCCGGGACGCTGTTCTGGATCGCCGCGTCGATTGTCGCCGCTGCCTGGGGTTTGAGCAGCCTGTTTCGCGAGCATGTGGCGACGCAGTTCCACGCCGAGCTGAAAACGCACCTCAACCAGTTGACCGCCCATCTGGCGCTCGCTGCCGAAGGGCGGGCGGCGCTAGCCATGCCCTTGAGCGATCCACGTCTGAGCCTGCCCTACAGCGGGCTCTACTGGCAGGTCGATGCGCTGCCGGCCGAGGGTGCGTCCACCCCGGCTGGCGCGGCGCTCGCCGGCCAGCTGCGTTCGCGTTCGCTCTGGGACAGCGTGCTCGCCGTGCCGCCCGATGCGCCGGCAGACGGCGAGATTCATCAGCACCGCGTCGCCGGTCCGGGTGGCGATTGGCTGGGCATGGTCGAACGCGTCGTACGCATCGACGAGGGGAGTGACGCAGCTGCAGGCACTGGCGCAGCTGCCGGAGCTACGGGACTGAAGCGCACGGCAGGCGCCTTTCGGCTGATCGTCGCCGCCGACGAGACGCTGATGCTTGAGCCGGCACGACGATTCGACGGCGCGCTCTGGCTGGCGCTCGGCATCCTCGCGGCCGGGCTGGTCGTCGCCGCCCTGGTGCAGGTCTTCGTCGGGCTGGCGCCGCTGCGCAAGTTGCGCGCCGCACTCGGGCGCGTCCGCGATGGCGATGCGCAGCGCCTGGAAGGCCGGTTTCCTTCCGAAATCACGCCGCTGGTCGACGAGTTCAATACCGTCTTGGCGCAGAACGCCGAGGTCGTCGAGCGCGCCCGCACGCAAGCGGGCAATCTCGCGCATGCGCTGAAGACGCCGCTCAGCGTCCTCGCCAACGCTGCCGGCGGCAAGGACGACGAACTCGCGCGTCTGGTCATCGCTCAGGTCGACACCGCCAAGCGCCAGGTCGACTACCACCTCGCGCGCGCGCGGGCCGCGGCGACCCTGCGCGTTCCCGGCGCGCGCACGCCGCTGCGACCAGCGCTGGAAGCGCTGCTGCGCACGATGCGCCGGATACACGCCGAGCGGCGGCTCGAACTGCTGCTGCACGCGATCCCGGCAAGCCTGGCGTTTCGCGGCGAAGAGCACGACCTGCAGGAAATGCTCGGCAACCTCCTCGACAACGCCTGCAAGTGGGCCCGCACCCGGGTCGAGGTCGCGGCCGGTCGCGAAGACGAGCGCCTGCTGATCACCATCGACGACGACGGCCCGGGCATCGCTGCCGGCGAGCGTGCGGCCGTCCTCCGCCGCGGTGTGCGCGCCGACGAGCAGGTGCCGGGTACCGGCCTGGGACTATCGATCGTCGACGATCTGGCGCAGCTCTACGGCGGTGCGCTCCGCCTGGCCGCTTCGCCGCTGGGTGGCTTGCGCGTAACGCTCAGCTTGCCGGCGGTGGCGGGGCAGTGGGTCGGATCGGGAGCGGGAGCGGGACCGGGGCCGGCTAATGGCTGACCCCAAGAAGTCGCCCATGAAGTCGAATACACCCTATCCCGCTGTCCGAAATTACGGGACCACTGGAGCCGATCATGCGGTGGGCGAGGCTCACGGTGGACAAGGCGCTTTTATCGTGACTATACTTTGCGAGCGAACCCTAGCCAACTGCCGGAGAAAACGAGATGTTCAAGAACTACAAGGGGATCTTCAAGGACCTGCGCGATATGCAGGACAGGATGTGGCGGGAGAGCTCCCCGGGTTGCGTGTTTCCACCTGACATGAACGAGTGGCAGCAGCAGACCCTGGAGAATGTGAACAAGCTGTTGGAACAGGCGGTCAGGCAGTCGCTGGATCTCCAGCGGGAATGGCTGGATCAGTGGTCGGAGCGCGCCGGTGATCGAAAACTCAAGCCCAAGATGTTCGCCGAACTGAGTGGAGATGCGAGAACTTCCATGCAAAGCTGGCTCGACAACCAGAACCGGCTGTGGGATCAGTGGCTCCGGGTTCTCAGGGGCGGCGGCGGATCAGCCGATGTGCCGGGTTTCGGAGAATGGGAAAAAGCCGTCCGGTCGTCCATCGAGCAGCAAATGGCCCTGTTGGATGACTGGTCCGAAATGGCGGGCTTCAAGAAGCTGTCCACCGGGGAAGCGACGAAACTGACCGGTCAGATCCAAAAGTCCATGCTGAAGTCGATCGAGGCCCAGCAACGGCTGTGGAGTCATTGGTTCAAGCTCGGCGCCCTGGGGGAAACCGGGGCCGTCGAGCAGGAGGCGCCTGCCGCCCAGACCGCCAAGGAGAAGACAAAAAAGGGCGCCAATGCCGACCAGGCCGCGGCTGCATCGGTCGCGCCGGAGGATGACCTCAAGAAGATCTCCGGGATCGGTCCGGGCCTGGAAAGGAAACTCAAGGATGCCGGGATTGCCACCCTGAAAGACATCGCGGAACTCAGTGACGAGGATATCGCGCGCCTGGAGGACCAGGTCATCCGGTTCTCAGGGCGCATCAAGCGGGAACAGTGGGTGGATCAGGCGAAAGCGCTCATTTCCTGAACACCAACGGATGCTCGGCGACCCTTGGCATGCGCATGATGCCCTGTTTCAGGTGGCCGGCGGTCTTGTTCGACCCTAGGTGCAGCGGTCGAAGCGAGCCTTCGTGCGTGCGACAGGACTTTTCCGTAACGTCCTTTGCAGGGTGCGGCGATGCATGCCCAGTTGGCGCGCGTTCGCCGGGATATTGCCGCGTTCTCAGCCAGCATCGCGCACCCCGGAGCAATTCTGTCCGCCATGGAAGAATAAACAGTCTCCGGACGTAAAATTGTTTTGAATCACCGCTTGCTTGTCAATCTATCGCCCGCCCTGTCCAATTCCCGCCTCTTCCGCGACCTTTTCGCGGGCGAGAAATGTCTGTCCTAGTCCGCGTGTTGTGACGGGCCTTGTTTGCAGGATACAAATTTTTCCATTGGCAATGCCAAACTCGATATCCTGCGACAACGCATAGTGGTCTTCCAAGGCTATGGCGACATTCACTCGAATGTCATTCTTCGTCAGGCACGGTACGTCACGCAGATTGCCTTCGACCGGCACGATCGATGTCCCCTTGCCGGAGGAATGTTTTTTGACCATAAACGCCTTGTTTCCGACGTGAACGCTCACCACCGAATTGTCGGCTTTATCCACATAGTAACGGTCTACGTCTACGACGCCGGAAACTACTCCAGCGCCAAGGCCGTACCCCGCTTCAATCACGATCACGTCTCTTCCGCTAACCGGATCCGTAGTGAAGATCACCCCGGAGACTTGCGACTCGAACATCTGCTGTACCACGATCGCCAGTCTGGCCGACCCTTGCTGAACAATGCGCTCGCTCTGATAGAGAATCCCCCGTGTCAGCCAAAACGACGACCAAACCTCCTTTATCCAATACAATAGCTCCGCAGGGCTGACGAACAGATACGTCTCCGCTACGCCGGCAAACGCAGCCTCCTCCGTGTCTTCCTGGAGACCGGAAGACCGCACGCTCAAGAAGCTGTTACCCAGGCCGCACGAGTCGATAGCGACCATGATTTCCCGACCCAAACCGACCGCAGGGTCCAGGTTTCCGCGGCGTATCAAGTCCCGAATTCGTTCCGATGCGTCCGCAATCTTCACTTGCTTGTCGTTTTCCGATATTCCCGGAGTCGCAAGAATCGCCTCGACTTTCGACGCCAGGTTCAGATACGCCTCGTGAGCGCCGTTCTCCTCAAGAAACCGATCGAACGCCAGCGTACTCACCATGATCGCTGGCGGTATCGACGCACCATGGCGCTTGACGATTTGAGCAATCTCTCCAAGATTAGCGCCCTTGCCGCCGACCAGCTCGACATAATCGGCATCAACTTCGTCCAGTAACAAGACGGTGCGCTGGAATTGCGCAATTCCCTTTCTCTTCGCTCGCGTTAGCTCGTCGGCCTTACTTTGCAAGTGGGCGACCATTGCCCTCGCCACAACGCCTTCCGCACGCATTCGTTTCAGAGATCCGCTCAGCGCCACGTGAATTTCTCGCTTCATCCTGTAGTACGCATCTTCGTCTTGGCCGGCGGGATCTTCTATGTCGACAAATTCTTCCACCCTGGCATAGTGGCTCAGCAGAAAGATTTTTCCAGCGGCACTCGGACACCTGTTCACCACCAGTTGAACATGTACTCTCTCCATCGCCAGAATCAGATCTGCCTCGCGGATATCGCGTTCCGAAAGACGTCTGCTGCGATGACTCGAAGCAATGATGTCGTCCTCGAACAGCAGCAGCGCCTGACTGCCACCGGACATCGGTCGGTCCTCAAGTGCGGCGACACCACGGGAATGCACCGTGATACCGGGTATCCCGTCCGCCGCCAGCATGTTCTGCAATAACACTTCGGCCATTGGGCTGCGGTCTATGTTGGCCGTACAGACGAACAATAGATTCACGGGCTTGATTGCCCCGATTCTGTGTCCGAGACGACGCAGCGCCTTGCGCATCGCAGGCAGATCCCCTTCTTTCAAATCGCGCCCGGTCAGGGCTTCAATGTCATGCAGTGCCTCCGCTTTCAGCAGGGCCAAGCGTGGATGGCGTCGCAATCCCTCAATCCGCACTTGGAATGCATTCAGTCGCGGATCGCATAGATCGAGGCTTTCTGCCAACATGACGACCTGTGCCCACAGGCGCTCGACGATCGCAATGGTGTCGAGCGCTCTCCACAGTACCGTGACCGCAGCAATGTTGCGCTCGACTTCCGACAGTAGCTGTTCGTGTTCGGCAAGCGCATTGTCGGAAACGGTCTTGATCAGCATGGAGACGTTGTCCTCTCCGCCTTTCTCGAGTTCCGCTGCCTTTTCCCCCGCGGTAAGCTCCTGGCGCCCATGACGCACGATCTCGATCAGCTGCTTTCGGATGGCGGGGTTGACCCGGTTGTTCCATAATGCTTCCGCCAATATCAAGACAAGACCGTCGGAAACGATCTCCTTGCGGGTATACGAAGCATCCGAGGGCAACGGCGTGCCAGCCAGCCAGGCTTCCAGAGTGGCCGGGCATATTTCGCCGGAGATGACTCGATGAATCAATTTGTGCAGTGGCTCCAGCGGTATTTCGGCCATTGGCATGATCGAAACGATTCCTTGCGATGCCCAGACCATTACCACGCTTCCTTCGCGAATGTCGACCGTTTCCGAAACCCTCGACTCACTGACCAAGAAGCCTTCATCGGTCATGTAGGGTTTTCCGGGACGCATTTCTTCGATGCGGACAAGCTTGCCCTCCGATGATTGAACCCACTCGGCGTGAGGCAGGATCAACGATGGGATGCCAAATTCCCTTGTCGTCACGCCGGCATGGCTTAGCAGGCCACCACTGGTAACCAGGACGGCTTCAGCGATTCGAATGGCTTCAATATCCTCGGGTGTCGTAAAGGGAAGTAGCAGAACCCGCCCTTCGCGATTCTGCGGCTTCGAGCAATATTCACGGTCAAATGTAATGCGCCCGACTCGAGCGGATCCATCGCCAACGGAAGCCACCAGCCCCCTGACCGTCTTTCCACTCAGCCCGGCCGAGGCCCTGGATTTTTCGACCAACAAACGGTGCGAAATGAGCTTCCGGAACGCAGGAAGCCGGAGCTTCCTCGGGACGAGATATGCGCTTTTGCGCAGTAGTGTCTTCAGGCTGGCCATGGAAAGCCATTTGCCACCGTTGGTTTGAGTCAAGTGATGGCAAAATGCGTACAACACAGAACGATTCTTATCTTCGGCCAATCCATATATCACTAACCATTCGTTAGGCGCTATTTCCAGTTGTGCCCGATCCACCTGAAGCTGGTCAATGCTTCCGATCGTGTCGAAATCCAGATGGAGGTCACTCTCTTTCAACATCACGGCGGTGAGCAAGGCTTCATGCTCGCGTGCCAACACTCTCTTGATGATCTCCCTAAGCGGCAGGTAAGCCGGATTTCTCTCCAGAAACCCTCGGCCATTGATCCTCAATTCCCCACGAGCCAGCGCCTGGCGGCAGGGACCGTTGAAGAGTCGGTCAATAACCTCCTGCCCAACTCCGCCAGTACCCGGCTGTATGACCGCCAGGTCGAAGCTGCGAAGCATCGCATTGAGTGCGAAATACAGACGTTGGCGAACCCTCTGCCGTTCTTCGGAAACATACAAATTAAACTCTCGGAGCGCGTTGGGGCCGCTGAACTCGCAGTACGTGTCGAAGGGCATGCCTTCCCCGCGATAGGAGAACGGAATCCTTCCCTCAACGAGAAATGTCCGGGAAATCACACGTGCAAATTCACGGATCTTCTCCGCTTGCGATTTGCCCGGGAGAGTCCCGGATGGAGCATTCGCCAAGAAAAGGTACGCCATGGCGTAGTCGAGGTCCCGCAGCGACCATATGAGTCTCAAGACCACGACAAGCGCACGCTCAATCTGCCGGTCAGTCCGCGCGCCATGGTCCTTGTCCAGATATCCAGTGACCAGAATCTCGACAAGGCTACTCCGATCCAAAGTGACGCTCAGTCCGGCTTCTGTGAGGACAGTGCCGACAAATTCGGCGCGCAGCGCCTGCGGCAGTTCCGCCCCGCCCTGGAAGCTTTGCAGTCGAACAAGACCCTCGTCATCGGGATCGGCAATATTGGCGAACAGCTCGACGCGATGCTCGCCCAGGGTCACGCTATAAGCGATGTGGTTGCCGACAAGAACAAAGGTACCGGGGCATGGCCCAGGCAGCCACCGTGCAGCTCGTACGATCGTTGCCAGGACGCGATGGCGGACCAGCCCGTTAACGATGATCGGTGCGTCATCCAGTCTCGCTATCCGGATGTCCTCGGTCTTGTCGCCGCCGATACGGCCGATGGTGACAGTCATATCCGCATGGGCTGTGGTCAGTCGCTGTTCCAGCGCTCGATTGCCCCGGTCATGCAGGAAGCGTATCAACGCATGTACGCTAGCCGGCTCGCCCGCGGGGTGTTCTACCATTTCGGTGATCTTGTGTCGTAGCGAAGCGGACAAACCATCTTGCTGCGACAGGTGAGCCCACGAACCATCCAGATCGCAGACGAGCTTGTCATAGAAGGCGAGCGCGACGTCGGCATCGGTCTTTAAAGCAACCTGTCGATAGGCTTCGACCATCTCGGAAAGAAGTGAAACGATACAGAGCGCTGTCGATTTGGTCATCCTGTGTGCGTGGGTGACGATCAAGCGCAGCGCATCGTAGTTGGGCTTGACCAGATTCTCCCGGATATTGAGATACTGCGCACGCAGTTGCTCCCTGGATTCGGGGTCGGAGGTCGTGTCCTTTGAGAAATCGCGAAGCAGCACGTAGTGTCCCGCTTCGCCGGCGTCTTCGCTGTGCAATTCACCGACGCCATCATCCGCGATCCAAGGCGGCATCTGTGAGCTGCCATGCTCCACGGGGTATGCCAAATGATATCCACCCAGATTGACGCCGGTATCGTGGAGATCAACAACGGCGATCAGACGGAACTTGTCCAGTCGATCCCAGGAACGGGTAATGTTCGCGAAGCGCTGCGCGCCAAGGGCACGGCGCGTGATGGCAAGATTTTCTATGATCTCGGCAAGTGCCTCCGGGCTTTTCACGATCGACCGTGAGAACCCTTTGCTGCTCACCGTCTTGAGGTCGAGCAGCCTGTTTAGTCGGGCGACTGGTCGGCTGCCATGCAGCGCATCAAGCAGATCGTATGCTGCACAAAAACGCGCCTCGAGTTCCTCCTCCACGATGGTTCTGACGGACCTGTCGCTTGCTTCGTGAAACGCATTGACAAGCTCCGAAGTTGGAATCGGCGGGAATTCGCCGTGAACGGATGGCGACCCGGAAGATTTGAGCCGATGATGCATGCGGATGTGTGCATCGATCTCGTCGATGCTTCGTTGGATGATCTGCCCTTCATCAGAGTGCGTGTCCGTGCCGAGGCAGCCCTGCAAGAAGGCCCGCGTGCGGTTCAAGGCGAAGACATCCAGACCAAGTCGTTCCTCATCCATCGCGGTCGCACCGAGATGGCCAACTTTGTGCGCCTGGATGTTGCGGATGGCATCCGCAATGTCTTCATCGCAGGCGCCGCGTTTTTGGAGCGCGGCATTCAATTGAGGAATGCGCTTCTCAAGATCCGCCATATCATCTGCCTGGTTTGAGCGACTGTTAAGCTTCTTGATTCTATCAACCAGTCGTGGCGAAAGTCAGGAAGATGACGGTAAACATCGAGAAGATGCCGACCGGACCGGTTCGCTAGGTCAGCGGATCGATGGCGAGTCGAGATGCCACCCGACGGCTTCGTTCTTCGCGCCGCCGACGTCCACGCCGCCAAGCCCATACGCTCTTTCGCCAGCGCAAGGAGGCATCGTCTGATCCGGCAGAAATACCGCTAGCCCCTTCGCCGCAAGCTGCCCCAGGCGGTCGATGGCCTCCATTCAATGTTCGGGACCCTGCGGCCCATTGCTTGGCGTCGATCGATAGGCCTCGATGGAATGAACAACAAACTTTTTATTCTTTTGCAGTCTTTGAGATTTGCGCTACCGTGGCGCGCCGATTTGCCTTGGCCTTCTCGACCCTTCGCCACAAAGGACTGTTGATGTTGCTCCCCGAGTCACTGCACGCCCTGATTGTCGGCTTGACGCTGGTCGGCCTGTTTGCGTGCTTCGTGCGCGAATGGCTGAAGCCGGATGTGGCGGTGATGAGTGCGGTGGCCTTGCTGATGGCGCTCGGATTGCTGACTCCGAAGCAGGTGCTCAGCGTCTTCAGCAACAGTGCGCCGATTACGATTGCCTGCCTGTTCATCATCAGCGGCGCGCTGAGCAAGACGGGGTGCGTCGATCGCCTGGGCGACTGGCTGGGGGCGATGGCCGGCCACAGTGAGCGTCGCTTGCTGCTGGCAATGCTCGCGGTCGGTTTGCTGGTGTCGCCGTTCATCAACAATACGCCAGTGGTGATGGTGATGATTCCGGCGGTGATCACGATGGCCGGGCGCTACGGGGTGGCGCCGTCACGGCTGCTGATTCCGCTTTCCTACGCGACCATTCTCGGCGGCATGATCACCATGGTCGGCACCTCGACCAACATCCTGGTCGATGGCGTGGCGCGTCAGCATGGGCTCGAGCCGTTCCGGATGTTCGAGATCAGTGCGCCGGCCATCGCCATCGCCTTGATCGCCTGTTCCGTCATCTTCTGGCTGGCGCCGCGCTTTCTGCCGGTGCGCGAGACCTTGACGCAGCAGTTCACCGGTAGCGGCGACCGCCTTTTCATGAGCGAGCTGTTCGTGCCCGAGGGTTCGCACCTGGCGGGACGAAGCCTGCAGGAGGCGCGCCTGGCAAACGGCACGATCGAGGTGCTGAAACTGTATCGCGGCGACCAGGAGTGGTCCGCGCCCTCGCCGGAGATGGCACTGATGGTCGGCGACCGCCTGGTGGTACACAGTCGCAGCAGTGCACTGATGGATCTGCGCAGCAGCACCGACCTGATGGGTGTGCAGGCACAGGTGGCTGATTCGCGTGACCTGGAAACGCTGCGCCGGCGCGGGGTGGTGATGGTCGAGGCAATCGTCGGCCAGACCTCGCGTTACGTCCTGCGCCCGATCCGCGACCTCGACCTCACCGCCCGCTACGGGATCCACCTGGTCGCCGTGCATCGCAAGAACGCGTCGATAGCCGACATCGGCGACGACTTTCAGTTGCAGTTTGGCGATGTCCTGCTGGTTGAAGGCGGCTCGGCGCAGATTAAGCGCTTCTGCGAAAACGGCGATCTGTTCGCCATCACCGAGGGCCTCACGGCGGTGAGCAATCATCACCGGGCGCCGATCGCCCTGGCCAGCATCGTCGGCGTGATGACCCTGGCCGCTTTCAACGTGATGCCGATCGAAGGGCTGGCGATCATCGGGGCGGTGCTGGTCGTGGCGACCGGCTGCCTGCGCGCCGACGAGGCCTACAAGTCGATCGAATGGCCGATTCTGCTGCTCATTTTCGGCATGTTGGCGCTGAGCATCGCCATGCACGAGTCCGGACTCGACAAGTTGCTGGCCAGCGCGCTGGTCGGCGTCGGCGGCAGTTTGTCGCCATGGATGATGCTCTCGCTGGTGATTCTGCTCACTTCGATGGCCACCGAGTTCCTCAGCAACAACGCCGTGGCGGTGTTGTTCACGCCGATCGTGATCGGTATCGCCGAACATCTCGGCGTCGATCCACGCCCCTTCGTGGTGGCGGTGATGTTTGCCGCCAGCGCGAGCTTCGCGACGCCGATCGGCTACCAGACCAATACCCTGGTCTACACGGCCGGCAATTACCGCTTCGCCGACTTTGCGCGCCTCGGCATTCCGCTCAATCTGGTGGTCTGGGTGACGGCGAGCGTGCTGATTCCCCTGTTCTGGCCGCTGCAGCCGGCTTGAGGGAGAAGGCGAGGGCGCCTATCGTCTTGAAACATCGCCTCAAGCGCTGCTCGGCAGCGCTTGACGCGCCGTCGTCGCGTTCTCAGTCGCTGCTGACTCGCGGTGCGGTGAGAACGTCGGGGCGCAAGGCCTTTTCGAGTTCCTCGCGCGTCATCAAGCCTTTTTCGAGTACCAGCTCGGTGACGCTGCGGCCGCTGCGCAGGGCTTCACGCGCCACCCAGGTGGCATTCTGATAGCCGATATGGGGATTCAGCGCGGTGGCCAGGCCGGCCGAACCGCGCACCCGCTCGGCGAGCAGTTCGCGGTTGGCAGTGATTCCCGTGACGCAGTTCTCGGTGAGCGTCCGGCAGCCGGCCGTGAGGTGCTCGATGCTCTTGAAAAGCGAGTGCCCGATGATCGGTTCGAAGGCGTTGAGCTGCAGTTGTCCGCCTTCAGAAGCCATGGTGATGGTGACATCGTTACCGATCACTTCGAAGGCGATCTGGTTGACCACCTCAGGGATGATCGGGTTGACCTTGCCGGGCATGATCGACGAGCCGGCGGCGCGCTCGGGGAGGTTGATTTCGTTCAGCCCGGCTTGCGGTCCGCTGGAGAGCAGGCGCAGGTCGTTGCACACTTTCGACAGCTTGCAGGCGACGCGTTTCAGAACCCCTGACAGCTGCACGAAGGAGCCGGTGTCCTGGGTCGCCTCGATCAGGTTGTGCGCGGGGACCAGACGGACGCCAGCGAATTCGGAGAGCAGCTTGGTGGCCAGCTTGGCATAGCGGATATCGGTGTTGATCCCCGTGCCGATGGCTGTCGCGCCGAGGTTGACTTCCTGAATCAGGGCGATGGCCTCATGCAGGCGCGTGCTGTCTTCGGCGATCATCACCGCATAGGTCATGAACTCCTGGCCCAGCGTCATCGGCACGGCATCCTGCAGCTGGGTGCGTCCCATCTTGAGCACGTCGGCGAACTCGTTGGCCTTGGCTTCGAAAGCGTCGCGTAGCGCGCTCATCGCTTCCAACAAGTCCTGGATGGCGAAAACGATCGCCAGCTTGAGGGTGGTCGGGTAGACGTCGTTGGTACTCTGCGCCATGTTGACATGGTTGAGCGGGTGCAGCGCTTCGTACTCGCCCTTGGCGTGGCCCAGTTTCTCGAGGGCGAGGTTGGCAATCACCTCGTTGGCGTTCATGTTGGTCGAGGTGCCGGCACCGCCCTGAATGACGTCGACCACGAACTGATCGTGGTGCTTGCCGGCCTCGATATCCTTGCACGCGGCCATGATGACATCGGCGCGCTTGTCGTCGAGCTGGCCGAGCTTCTGATTGGCGCGTGCAGCGGCTCGCTTGACGAGCGCAATGGCCCGTATGAGTTCCGGATAGCTGCTGATCGTGCGACCAGTGATCGGGAAGTTTTCGATGGCGCGCAGGGTATGGATTCCCCAGTAGACGTCGGCGGGGACTTCACGTTCACCGAGCAGATCGTGTTCGGTGCGAGTCAGGGAAGAG
>LBIU01000700.1 GCA_000987445.1 Candidatus Accumulibacter adiacens
AGAACTGAGCCGCGTTTCATCCGGTCGGCAGCTCGGTCCTCTCGCGGTTGATCCGCCATCGGCACTTGCCGATCGTCCCGCAGCACACCCATCCCCCAGTTCCAAGCGCCTGAACCGGCTCTGTTGGCATCATGCCGCAGCAGGTCGTTCACCGGAGATTCACCTTGACCCAATCGTTTTCCGCGCTCGGCCTGTCGGCCGAGCTCAGCCGTGTTGTCGCCGAACAAGGCTACACCGAGCCAACGCCCGTACAGGCGCAAGCCATTCCGCTGATTCTCGAAGGGCGCGACGTCCTCGCCGGTGCGCAAACCGGCACCGGCAAGACTGCCGGTTTCACGCTGCCACTGCTGCAGCGCCTGAGCAGCATGCCTGCCCGCGCCGCTGCCAATGCCCTGCCGCGCCAGCGCGTGCGGGCGCTGATCCTGACCCCGACCCGTGAACTCGCCGCGCAAATCGAAGAGAGCGTGCGCACCTACGGCAAGTACATGTCACTCAAGACGACGCTGATCTATGGCGGCGTGAACATCAACCCGCAGATCGACGCCTTGCGCCGCGGCGTCGACATCCTGGTGGCCACGCCCGGACGCCTGCTCGATCACCTGCAGCAGAAAACCGTCGAGCTGTCGAACGTCGAGATCCTGGTGCTCGACGAAGCCGACCGCATGCTGGACATGGGTTTCATCCGCGACATTCGTCGTGTCCTCGCGCTGCTGCCGGCGAAACGCCAGAACCTGCTTTTTTCGGCAACCTTCTCGGAAGAAATCCGCAAGCTCGCCGACGGCCTGCTGCACAACCCGGCGATGGTCGAAGTCGCACGCCGCAACGCCGAGTCCGAACTCGTCGCGCAGCGCGTCCATCCGGTCGATAGCTGGTGCAAACGCGACCTGCTGGTGCATCTGGTGTCGGCGGGCGACTGGAAGCAGGTGCTGGTGTTCACGCGCATGAAGAGTGGCGCCAACCGCCTCTCCGAGTATCTGTGCAAGGCCGGCATCGAGGCCACCGCGATCCACGGCAACAAGAGCCAGCCGGCGCGCACGCGCGCCCTGGCCGGTTTCAAGAACGGCACGGTGCGCGTGCTGGTGGCCACCGACATCGCGGCGCGAGGCCTGGACATCGAAGAGCTGCCGCATGTGGTGAACTTCGAGCTGCCGAACGTTCCCGAAGATTACGTCCATCGCATCGGTCGTACCGGCCGCGCCGGCAGTTCCGGCGAAGCGCTGTCGCTGGTTTGTGCCGAAGAGCGGCCGCTGCTGGCGGCAATCGAAAAGCTGCTCACCCGGCGCATCGAAAAACAGGTCGTCGAAGGCTTCGAGCCCGGCAAGACGCCTGCGCCAGCGGTGACCACTCCGGCGCCGCGCGGCAGCCACGACGGCAACCGCCGCGGTGCCAGCCCCGGCCG
>LBIU01000701.1 GCA_000987445.1 Candidatus Accumulibacter adiacens
CGCGGATCGCTCTCACGGCGCCTGCCGTTGGCAGGTGCGAATCGATCCGCCAGAACGACGCTCCGTCCTCAGTGCGCTACGCTGGCGAGGGCGGAACTTTCGTCGGCGAGTCCGTAAGCCGCCCCGTGGCGTCGCCCAAGGCCGGCAGTCGATGGCGCTTGCGAGCCCTGGCGCACTGCGCGTCGCCTGGCTCTAGTTCACGGCACGGCGAGGGGCGCCGGGCGTAGAGGGTGCAGACAACCGCTTTGCCGATTTCGCCGGCCAGCGCGTGACAGCGCGGCGTGGCGGTGCTGGCATTGCTACCGGCCATGCATGCGTACCACGGCCCGATCTGCTCGACCAGCGCATCCGGGATGGCGAAGGCGTCGGCTTCGGCCCAGTAGAAGGAGACGCGAAAAGCGGCGCAGCAGGCGCCGCAACGGCGACAGTCGGAGTGGCCGGCGGAGTCGACGGTGGCTGCCGCGCTCAAGTGCTGGGCGCAGCCTGCCGTGCTTGCCTTGCCCATAGCGACGTCGGCGGGCTGGCGCATCGAGTGCTGGCCATGGCGCGTATTCATGGCACGGGCTCGAGGCGCGCGATGATCCCCTGCGGGCTGTCGGTGAGCAGATAGAGGAAGCCGTCCGGGCCGTTGCGCACGTCACGAATGCGGCCGATGCTGCCGCGCAGCAGACGCTCCTCGTGGACCACGCGCGGGCCATCGAGCTGCAGGCGCACCAGCATCTGGTCGCGCAGGGCGCCGACGAAGAGGTTTCCGCGCCAGGCCGGGAAACGGTCGCCGCTATAGAAAGCCATTCCCGACGGCGCGATCGATGGCGTCCAGTGGTACAGCGGTTGCGCCATGCCGGGCTTTGCCGTTCCCTCGCCGATTGGCGTTCCGCTGCCGTAGTTGCGGCCGAAGGTGATCACCGGCCAGCCGTAATTGACGCCCGCGCGGATGATGTTGATCTCGTCGCCACCCTGCGGGCCGTGCTCATGAGTCCACAATTCGCCGCTTTGCGGGTGCAGTGCCGCACCCTGCAGGTTGCGATTGCCGAGGGTGAACTTCTCCGGACGAGCGCCGGGCTGGCCGTGGAAGGGATTGTCGGCCGGGACGCGGCCGTCGTCGTGCAGGCGTATCACCGACCCGGCATGATCGTCGAGGCGCTGTGCCCGTTGTCTGTCGCCGCGATCGCCGAGGGTGATGTACAGAAAACCCTGGCGATCGAAGACCAGGCGCGAACCGAAGTGCTGTCCGCGCGTCGATTTGGGCAGCATCCGGAACAGGATCTGCACGTCGACCAGCGTCTTTCCCTTGAGCCTGGCCCGGAGAACCTCGGTGCCGTAGCCCCCGGCTCCGGCAGCCACGTAAGAGAGATAGATCCAGCCGTTTTCTCGGTAGTCGGGATGCAGCACGACGTCGAGCAGTCCGCCCTGACCGACGGCCGCGATCGGTGGCAGGCCGCGCAGCGCTTGCGGATCGAGCCGGCCGTTGGCGTCGACCAGGCGCAAACGGCCGGGGCGTTCGCTGACCAGCATCCGCCCGTCGGGCAGAAACGCCAGGCCCCAGGGGTGTTCGAGACCTTCGCTGACGACCTTCAGGCGGAAGCGCTGCTGCTCGCTGTCGAATACCTGCGCCAGAGCGTTTGCCGAGTACAGGGAGCAACAAATGGCCAGCGCAGAGCCGAGCGCAGGCAGCTTGCGCAAGTGGAGCAGCAGACTCTCCAGCATCGCGATTCCTCGAGAAAGGGCCGGCGTGACGGACCGGTGTGAGCAAGCTTAGCAGCATCCGGCGAAGGGGGTGTGCATTCAACCCGCGCCGAAAGGGCGCTAAACTTGCCAGCCCGATCCATCAATTACAGGTGTCGCCATGAATAGCCATCCGTCCGACCTATTAGCCCTGGAAGCGCCTGCCGGCGGTCTGATTCTCACTCCCTGCCCAGGAAGCAAGGAGGTCGACACCGAGACGGCGCTCGAGCAACTCAAGGCCGCCGGCGCCAGCGCAGTGATCACCCTGATGCCGGAGAGCGAAATGGCGAGCAATGCGGTGACCAGGCTGCCGGCGCTTTGCGCGCAATGCGGGCTGCAATGGTTTCACCTGCCGATCGAGGACGACCACGCACCCGCAGAGGATTTTGCCGTCGCCTGGCAGGCGCAGCGCGCCGCTGTCCATGAGTTGCTCGACGCCGGCAAGCGAATTGCCGTGCATTGCAAGGGTGGCTCAGGCCGGACGGGCCTGATGGCCGCGCAAATCCTCGTCGAACGTGGCTACGGCAAGGAGGACGCGCTGGCGGCGGTGAAAGCGCTGCGGCCAAAGGCGCTCAGCCTTGCCGTCCATCAGGACTATCTGGCGCGCCTTCCCGTCGCCACCTGAGCGCCTGCGCCG
>LBIU01000702.1 GCA_000987445.1 Candidatus Accumulibacter adiacens
ACGCGGCGAGCTCACTGCCGGCTATTCCGCAGCCACATCGCCCCAGCGCTGGATCAGCGTATGCGGTACGCGCAGCTGATCGAGAATGCGGGCGACGACGAAGTCCACCATGTCCTCGACGCACTGCGGATGGTCATAGAAGCCGGGGTTGGGCGGCAGGATGACCGCTCCGGCGCGCACCAGGCGCAGCATGTTCTCGAGATGGATGGCGGACAGCGGTGTCTCGCGCGGCACCAGAATCAGCTTGCGGTTCTCCTTGAGGACCACGTCGGCCGCGCGCTCGATCAGCTTGCTGGCCAGTCCCTGGGCAATCGCCGCCAGGGTTCCCATCGAGCACGGACAGACCACCATCGCGTCGGGCGGGTTGGAACCGCTGGCAACCGGCGCAAACCATTCTTCGCGGCCGTAGACTTCGAGGCTGCCGGGCAGGGCCCGATAGCGTTCCCGCAAGACCGCCTGGGCGTCGCTGGCGCGCGCTGGCAAGTCCAGCCCGATTTCCTGCCTGGCGACGATCTGTGCAACCTGCGAGTAGAGCAGTTGGACGCGGCAGTCGGCGGCCAGCAGGCATTCGAGCAGGCGCACCCCGTAGGGCATTCCGGAGGCGCCGGTGAAGGCCAGGCAGATGGTTTCAGGCATTTTCGACCTCGGTTTCGTCAGGGCTCAATTCCTCGAGCAGGCGCGTCGCCAGCAGGCCGTTGATGATACCGAAGACGAGCGCCGCGACGGCGAATAACGGCACCATCAGAAACAGCCCGTTGTGTGGAATCAGCCACAGGCGCGCGAGCAGGAGTTGGCCACCGATATGCGCGAATGCGGCCAGGATGCTCCAGCTGATCGGTCCGAACCAGCGCCTCGGCAGGTGGTAGGCCAGGCCCAGGGTCAGCAGGCTGAACAGGGCGCCGGTGAGGCTCATGAAGAAGCCCGGCGACAGGAAGTAGCCGAGCAGCAGGCCGCCGGCAAAGACGCGCAGGCCGGTGACCCAGGCCGCCGCCGCCCAGCCGTAGCGGGCCAGGACGATCAGGGTGACGATGTTCGCCAGGCCCGGTTTGACGCCCGGCAGGGGCAGCGGGATCGCCGCGTCGATCAGCGACAGCCCGATGGCCGCCGCCGCCAGCTGCGCGATGCGGTGGTCTTCAGGTGTCGCGACCAGGCGTATCAGTTGCCGCTCCTCGCGTATCGGCGTCGTCGGCAAGGCGGCGGTGCTGCCGCCGCGCTCGAAAAGCCGGCGACGGCTTTCAGACCAGCTTCACCGCGAGGGCGCCGACGCCGGCGATGCTCGCTTCCAGCACATCGCCGCGTTGCACCTTCGAGACGCCGGCGGGGGTGCCGGTAAAAATCAGGTCGCCCGGCGCCAGCTCGACATAGGTCGACAGATTGGCGATCACTTCGGCGACCTTCCACGACATCTGTTCGAGATCGCCGTTCTGGCGCAGCTGGCCATTGACCTTGAGCGAGATGGCGCCGCGCTCGGGATGACCGATGCCGGCCAGCGGCTGGATGGCGCCGATCGGAGCGCTTTCATCGAAACCCTTGGCCATGTCCCAGGGGTGGCCCTTCTCCTTGGCCGCGCGCTGCAGATCGCGGCGGGTCAGATCGAGGCCGACGGCATAGCCATAGACCCATTCCAGGGCCTTTGCCGGCGACACCGCGGCCCCGCCGCCCGACAGCGCGACCACCAGTTCGACCTCATGCTGCAGATCGCTGGTGGCCGGCGGATAGCGGACATCGCGGACATCGCCGCCGCCGGGCACCAGGGCGTCGGCGGGCTTGCTGAAGAAGAACGGCGGCTGGCGACCGTCGGCACCCATTTCGGCGGCGTGCGCGGCGTAATTCTGCCCGACGCAGTAGACCCGGCGAACCGGGAAGAGGGCATCGCTACCCGCGACGGGAACGCACACCTGGGCGGCGGGCGGAAAGACGTAAGCCATACTTGCTCCTTGTGATTGAGGATTTCAGACGGGATTGTCGACATCGGCGAAATGGCAGTCGAGGCCGAAACGTTCGGCCAGGTGTGCAGCCAGCGCCTGCACGCCGTAGCGTTCGCTGGCATGGTGACCGGCGGCCAGGTAGGCGACGCCCGACTCGCGCGCGAGATGGACCGTCTGTTCGGAGATTTCGCCGCTCAGGTAGAGGTCGACGCCGAGTGCGATGGCCTCCTCGAAGAGCCCTTGCGCACCGCCGGAACACCAGGCGACGCGCCTGACCGGGCGTTCGCCGTCGCCGATGAGCAGCGGTTCGCGCTGCAGTTCCG
>LBIU01000703.1 GCA_000987445.1 Candidatus Accumulibacter adiacens
GTGTTAGCTTGGTTTCGCAGTGAATTTCTCGGGAGTGGAGGTTCAAGTACTCCCGGGGGTTTGGTAGTTGATTTGACTTGAAAAAGGCAAACCAAGCGGAAGCTTGGGACGCAAAGTAACCGGTCTGACGGCTTCGGCCAAGACAGCGGGACTGCCAAGTGAATAAGTAGCTGAGGGCGGCGCGCAGCGCGTGTGCCGTCAGGGATGGCGCCATCAGCGATGGCGATTTCCTTGCTCCTCAGCAGCCAACATCAACGGGCTCCCTATGCTGTCCTTCGTTCAGGCCAACATAATGGAGACCCGCCATGTTGAGCCGCCACGCACTTCCCTTCTACGTTTCCGATTGCTCAACGGCCCGTGCCGGCTCGCCATGCGCCGGGCCTGTTCACCTGTTGCTGGGCTGCGGAATCCTTGCCCTGGTGCTTGGCGTCGGGTCGCCGCCGGCTTTCGCCGCGCCACCCCTGGCCAAAGCTCAGGAAATCCAATACGTACCCGGTCGGCTGCTCATTCAACAACGCGCCGGTCTCAGCGATGCCGAAGTCGATAAGGCCTTGAAGCCGCACGGTGGCAAGCGGGTTGGCAAGATCCAGGGCATCAACGTGCAGGTGGTGCAGTTGCCGCCGCAAGCCAACGCCAAGGCCGTTGCTGCGCTGCTGGCAAAGAACAAGCACTTCAAGTTCGTCGAGCAGGATCAAGTCCTGGCGCCCGCAGGAACGACCAACGACCCCTCGTTGCCCAGCCAGTGGCACCTCAGCAAGATTGGTGCGCAAGCGGCTTGGGACACCTCCACCGGCAGCGAGGTGATCATCGCCATCCTGGATACCGGTGTAGACGCCAGCCACCCGGACCTGGCCGCACAACTGATTCCTGGTTGGAACGCCTATGACAACAATGGTGACTCGTCGGACATCCACGGACACGGCACGGCGGTCGCCGGTACGGCCGCGGCCGCCGGTAACAATGCCATCGGCGTCGCTTCGGTAGCCTACCGTGCGAAACTCATGCCGGTGCGCATCGCCGACCCCAGCGGCTACGGCTACTTCAGCACCATGGCCAGCGGCTTGACCTGGGCAGCCGATCATGGCGCCAGAGTGGCGAACATCAGCTACGAAAACGTGGCCAACAGTTCCGCCGTCGAAAGCGCGGCGCAGTACCTCAAGAGCAGGGGCGGGCTGACCGTCGTCTGTGCCGGAAACAGCGGTGCTCTGCAAACCGTCGGCGCATCTGCCAATCTGGTCGTCGTCTCGGCAACCAACAGCAGTGACGCGAGAACGTCGTGGTCGAACTATGGCAGCTACGTGGACATCGCGGCGCCCGGCCAGAGCATCCTGACGACCAGTCGTGGCGGTGGCTACGGTCAGTGGTCGGGGACATCGTTCTCGAGCCCGATCGTCGCCGCTACGGCTGCGCTGATGATGGCGGCGAACCCGGCACTCCCCAGCGACCAGGTGCAAAGCCTTCTCTATTCGACTTCCGTCGATCTCGGTGCCGTCGGCAAGGACGACTACTACGGCGCAGGGCGAGTCGACGCTGCACGCGCGACTCTGGCTGCGGCGACGGCGACGGCTTCCGATATGCAAGCACCGGCGGTCGCCATCGCGGCACCGGTCGGCGGCAAGGTCGTTGGCTTGGTGGCGGTGGATGTCGCTGCCAGTGACAATGTCGGTGTCTCGCGGGTGGACCTGGTGGTCAACGGCAGCAACTACGCGACCGACATGATCGCTCCGTATGGTTTCAGCTGGGACAGCCGCGCAGTCGCCGACGGGCCTGCGACGCTGATCGCCTATGCCTACGATGCGGCCGGAAACTACACCGGCTCGCAGCCGGTAAGCGTCACCGTCGCCAACATTGTGGCAGAGGCTGACACCACGGCGCCAACGCTTGCATTTACCTCTCCGGCCAATGGAGAAAGGGTGAGCAAAGTGGTCACGATCAGCGGCGCAGCGACCGACAATCTTGGCCCGGAGGGTATTACTCAGTCTCTCTACATCGACGGCACCTTGAGTGCCACCGCGAGCGGCAGCTCCTTGAGCACGAGATGGAACACGAAAAAGGTATCGGCGGGCAATCACGTCCTGATGCTGACCGCCAGGGATGCCGCCGGGAATTCATCGTCCACGTCGATAACGGTGAGTGTCAAGTAGCCGCGCGGATTGTTGCCGGGGGCGGTGGCTTGCTGTAAGCCCCGCCGCCGTGCGCGGCCGCAACCTCGACGACTCGTTGGAAGCGATCCATCGGTCAGTCGTACCGCGATCGGAGCGATTGCAAGATGGCTTCGACGAGGGGAAGCGTCGGTGGGGCTGGGGCGGCTAGCTCACGCACGACGGGAGCGCTTCGGGCTATTTCCCTACCTGCCGCGGCGCTGATCGACCACGGGTGGCGTGGGCATGTTCGCCTGGCCCTCCCGAACGCGCGCATGGATGCCATTCACCCCGCAATTGACTATGCTCGGCAGGCTCGTGATACTTCGCGAAGTAGCCGTTCGTGTTGTTGCCGGCTGGCGGGCTGCTGCGTGACGCATTTGGCGGCCCGATCAAGGGATGTTCGAGCAGGCAAGCATGGGAGGGAATGCAAATGAATTGTCGTACGGTTCGCTTGTTCGCTGGAGTCGCGGCGGTGATCATGCTTGCCGTCTCACTGAGTGCTTGCGTGGAGAGCCGCGACCAGGCCTTCGAGTCGGCCAAACTGGAGCTGGCGGCAGGCGATACCAAATCGGCGGTCGTTCGTCTGCGCAGCATTCTGCAGACCGATCCCGAGTTTGCCGAGGCGCGCCTCCTGCTCGGCCAGGCGCTTCTGGAGAGCGGGAATGCGCCGGCCGCGGAGAAGGAATTGCGCAAGGCGTTCGAAGCGGGGATGGACACCGAGACCGTCAAGCCGCTGCTGGCAGGTGCGCTGCTCGAGCTTGGCGAGTACAAGAAACTGTTGTCCGACTTCCCGCCGCAGCAAATCGCGTCGCTCGAAGTCAGGGCCGACGTTCTGGTCAGCCAGGCTTATGCGCAGCTTTTTCAGGGCGATCTCGAGGCGTCCAGGGAGTTGCTCCGGCAGGCCGTCGAGGCCAGCCCCGAAAATCCGCGAGCGCTTACTGTAACGGCCTCGATTTACGGCGTCGAAGGGGATTACGAGGCCGCTTCTGCCATGCTCGAAAAGGTGCTGTCGCGTCAGCCGGAATCGATCGAGGCCTTGCGCGCCAAGGCTAGCATTGCCTTGGGCAAAGGCGATCTGCCGGCGGCCATTCAGACCATGCAAACCTTGACACAGCTGAGGCCCTCCGAAGTGGGCGCGCATTACGGCGCGGTTCTTCTTCTTGTCCAGGCCGGACGGGTCGACGAGGCTCGAACACAGGCCGAGCGGATGCGGGCGGCTGCGCCCGGGCATCCACGGACGGAGCATGTACTGGCGCTGCTGGCGATTCAGGACAAGAACATGGAGGTGGCGCGTGATCACCTCGCGCGGGCTCTGAAGTACGATCCGGAATTCGCCCCGACCTTGCTCTTGTCGGGGATCGTCAATACCGAACTAGCGGCGTATGAACTGGCCGAGAAAGACTT
>LBIU01000704.1 GCA_000987445.1 Candidatus Accumulibacter adiacens
GCGCCGACAGACCTCGTAGCCATCCATGTTCGGCATACGGATGTCGAGCAATACCAGATCCGGCGGTGTCGGGCCCTGCACCAGTTCAATCGCCTTGAGGCCAGTGTTGGCCACCGTGACGCGGTACTCGCTCGACATTGCGCTGACAAGCTCGTGCACGTTCTCGGGTATGTCATCGACCACCAGGATGTTGGAGCGGGTCAACTCGGGCAATTCGGCACTGGTCCTGCGACGCATATATTCGCTGCGATAACGCCGCAGCTGAATCTGCGCCAGTAGCCGCATCTTGAGCAGGTCGGGATTGATCGGCTTGGTGACGTAGTCGGCCGCGCCCATTTTCACCCCCCGGCTTTCCGCTGCCGGTTCCGATAGGGCCGTCACAAGAATCACCGGAATGTCGGCCGTTGCCGGATCGGCCTTGAGCCGACGCAACACCTCATAGCCATCCATTCCCGGCATTTTGATGTCGAGCAGGACCAGGTCGGGCTGCGGCTTGCGCGCCGCCAGCGCAAGCGCCCTTTCACCATTGGTGGCGGCAATGACGGCGTAATTTTCACGCAGGGTGTCTATCAGCGCGTGGATATTCCCGCTGATGTCGTCAACAATGAGGATGAGGGCTTTCGGGTTGGCGGCGTCGGTCATGGTCGCATTCCTGTGTGGATCTTCATCCCGGCATGCTCAATTGCGTACACAAGGCCTTGATGCGCTCAAGCGCCTCATCCACGGCAAACCGGTCGGCCTGGGCGGCAATTTCGCGCAAGGCCGTTTCCGTCCCGCTATCGGGGTTGGCGGTGCGCAGCTCATTGAGCAACTCCTCCGCTGCGCCCAGATCGTGCTCGAGGAACCAGCTCAGGGTTTCCAGCTTGGAGAGCAGTTCCGCGCGCCCCAGCGGTGCCGCCGCTGCTGGCGGCGGCACTGACAGGCCGTCGATTTCGTTCACGGCTTGCTGCACCAATTGGCGCAAGGTCTCCATTTGCTCGGCTTGGGGCGGCTGGCCCTGCTTGAGCAAGTCATCGAGTCCAGTAACGCAGGCAAAGAGAGCGCTGGCGCTGAGCGTGCCGCAAACGCCCTTGAGCGCGTGGCTATAGGCCTGGGCACCAGGCAGGTCGGCCTGGGCGATCAGTGCCTGCAGTTGTCCGGCCGCATCACTATAGTGGGCACGGAAACGGCCCAGTTGCCGGCGGTAGGCTTGCCCTTTGCCACCAATGCGGTAGATGCCCTGCGCCGCGTCAAAGTTTTGCAACGCCAGCAAGTCGGCCTCGGTCGTCGCTTCGGTCAATAAGGCCGTCGCGTGGACCTGCGACTGTGCCGCGGCTTTGGCAGCACCTTGCCGTCGTTCGTCGGGACTCTTGAGCCAGCGCGCCAGCGCGCCAACCAGCAGTTCCGGGTCAATCGGCTTGGAGAGGTAATCGTTCATGCCCGCGGCAATGCTCTTGCCCCGGTCTCCCGTCAGCGCCTGGGCCGTCATGGCAATGATGGGCATGGAAGAAAAACGGTCATCCTGAGTCACCGCCAGACGTCTGATCGCACGGGTCGCCTCAAAACCATTGAGCTTGGGCATCTGTATGTCCATCAGCACGATGTCATAGGCGCGCGCTTGCACCTTGGCAACAGCCTCTTCCCCATCGACCGCCTGGTCGACTTGGATCTGCATGCCGGACAGAAGTTCGACAGCGAACTCGCGGTTGATCTCGTTGTCCTCGACCAGCAACAGTCGGGCGCCGGCGAACTCTGGTATGCCGCGTAGCGGGGTGATGCCGGGCTCAGTGCGCAATACCCGCGCCCGCCCGAGGACGGTCAGCAGGGTGTCGAACAGCACCGAAGGCAAAACGGGCTTGACCAAGAAGCCATCGACTCCTGCCTGTTCGGCCAGTTTCATCACCTCTTCGCGGCCATAGGCGGTGACCATCACAACCTTGGGTTTGTGCGCGATGCTGTGCGCGGCACAAATGCGCCTTGTCGCCTCGTCACCGTTCATGCCGGGCATGCGCCAGTCCATCAGCACGACATCAAAGGGCTGGGCGCTGGCCTGCTCCAGCTGCTCGATCGCGGCTTGGCCATCGGCAGCCATGCCCACTTCAATGCGCAGGGCGCGCAGGATGTCGGCCAGGATCTCACGCGAGGCTTCATTGTCGTCGACGACCAGCACGCGTATGTTTTCCAGCAGCGGGCCGACCTGCGCGCGCGCTGCCTGCTGTTGGATTTTGAGCTGCACGGTGCAGCATACGGTGCTGCCCTGGCCCGGCACGGAGTTCTGCACCCAGATACGCCCGCCCATCAGTTCGGTCAGATGCTTGCTGATCATCAGGCCCAGCCCGGTACCCCCGAAGCGCCGGGTGCTGCTATGGTCAGCCTGGGTGAACTTCTGAAAAAGCCGCTCTTGCAGTTCTTGAGTCATACCGATGCCGGTGTCGCGAACGCAAAACCGCAGCGTGAGTTCAGTGTCAGTCGCATTCACGCTCTGCAATGACAATTCGACCTCGCCTGCTTCGGTGAATTTCATGGCATTGCCGCACAGGTTGAGCAGCACCTGACCCAGGCGCAGCGGGTCACCAATCAGGCACGTGGGGATCTTGTCATCGTGGCGGATCAGGAACTCGATGTTCTTTTTCTCGGCCTGCGCGCCAATCGCGTCTGTCAGTTGCTCGAGTACGCTATCCAGGCTGAATTCGACGGCTTCGATCTCCAGTTTTCCCGCCTCGACCTTGGATAAGTCGAGGATATCATTAATGATCACCAACAACGATTTAGCCGCCCCCTGCATTTTACTAAGGTGGCTGTGCAGTGTGGGTGGCATGTCGCTTCTCAGGGCCAGGTAAAGCATGCCGAGGATGGCGTTCATGGGGGTGCGGATTTCATGGCTCATGTTGGCCAGGAAGTCGCTCTTGGCCTGGTTGGCAGCTTCGGCTTCGCTACGCGCCTCTTCCAGGTCCGCCGTGCGCTCCGCCACTTGTTCTTCCAGATGAGTCCTGTAGTGCTGCAATTCTTCCTCGGCCTGCTTGCGGGCCGTGATGTCTCTCGCAATCGTGGAGGCGCCAATCACATTGCCTGCCCCATCCAGAATCGGCGAGATCGAAATTGACAAGTTAACTAGTCTTCCATCCTTACGGCGGCGAATGCTCTCAAAGTGACTCACCCTTTCACCATGAAATATTTTTGAAACAATTTCGACTTCCGACATGGCTCGATCAGGCGGAACCAATATATTCAATGGCTTGCCTAGAGCTTCGCTCGATGTGTAGCCAAATATCTTCTCGGCGCCCGGGTTCCAGCTGT
The DNA here is from genome assembly GCA_000987445.1 of Candidatus Accumulibacter adiacens. GTDB lineage: Bacteria > Pseudomonadota > Gammaproteobacteria > Burkholderiales > Rhodocyclaceae > Accumulibacter > Accumulibacter adiacens. Next base: position 3,277 of record LBIU01000704.1, read on the forward strand.
CAATGATGCCGTCCAACGATTCCCCGAAAATGGCATCTTCCGATGATCT
>LBIU01000705.1 GCA_000987445.1 Candidatus Accumulibacter adiacens
GACTTGGCCCAGCGGCCGGATCTGACGGTTAGGAGTCCCGGATTGAACTCTTTGCCGATCGAGATCAAGCTGGCCAATCTGCGGCATTGGACACTGCCCAAGCTTATCGAGCGACTCGAAAATCAGCTGGTGGGCCAGTACTTGCGCCCGGCCAGTGTTCACTACGGGATATATGTGCTCGGCAATGCCGATCCCCAGCGACAATGGAAAGACGCCGACAGTGCTGGGTTGATCGGCTTTGATGAGTTGTTGGCAAGAGTCACCGAGCGGGCTAAGGTGTTACAAGCCGAGTTGCCGGAAGGGGTTGATGCGCTGGCGGTTATCGGTATTGATTTCTCCGATCCCCGGCAGCGAAGGCAAGCAGCGACCGAGGCAGCTGCCGTTTCGTGACCAAACGCTTTGTTGCTGGCGCGACGGCACTCAGGTCTCGGCTGCGCCGCGTGCCGACAGCGCAATGACCCGCATCCCGAGCACGCACAGCTTGCGTTCGAGCAGCACGCCGCGCAGGCACTGCGCATCGTCGATGGCGCTCGGCAGGCTCAGGTCGCTGCTGGAAGTCGGCGTAGCGTAGCGTGATGCCGATGCTTCGGCCCCGGTAGTCCTTGCGGCGCAGATTCTCGGCGACTTGGCTACAGAGTGCCGTGAAAACCCGCTTAGGGTCTGGCGATCGTCGCGCGGATGCAGGTCGCGTCCGAAAGTCGTTTCGCGGCTGATCGATTTCGGTTCGGACGAAGTGCTCAGTGGTCGCTCGTCGATGCCGTGGGTAGCGGCGAGCAGCCAGCCGCCGTAGCTGCGGCAGGAGCAGGAAACCGGGGAAGCACCACGGTTTTCACAGTGCTGGCGTTTCCCCGCGCTAGCGGGGATAGCCGCCACGGTCGGATGTTCAGACGGGCGCGGACCACGATTTGCGCTTCGCGCGCGCTGACGGGGCAAGTCGTACCTTTTGCCCAAGGCACGGGGAAAGACCTGACCCCAAGAACGTGCGGTCATTGGCGGCATGCGCCTTGAGCGTTGGCTGTAGGCCACATTGCCGCCGTTCGAGCGGGTCCGGCGGAAACGTCCGGGCAGAGCACTACGAGCGGCCGCTTACCCGAAAGTCGTACTCACCCTTTCGACCCATTCCTGCCGGTCGAGCTTCTGGACAGCGGCCATTGGCCGCAACATCCTGCGCGGTGGAAGCGGCCGTTGGCTACGGCAGGGTGATATTGGCCACCTCAGCGGCAGGTTTGCGCGCGTATCGCCAGGTCCAGACCAATGTCGTCGAAGCGCCGCATCCCCCGCGCACCGTCCTGATGGCGAATTTCAACATCGAACCCACTGCCGCACCAGTGCAGGGCACCGGCGATGTCCGGCACCTGCACGGCGAAAGGATGAAGTCTATCCATGCTAACGGTCTGGCGAAGGGAACGGCATGAAGCCCTCGGCGGCGGCCAGGCGTGCCAACGCCTGTTCGACGATTGCGCGTGCGACTCCGGTGGTGCGCTGCAAGTCCAGGTGCAAGGCGACGTCGGCGGGGTTGCGGCTGGCGCATTCCGCGCTGTAGTTCTCGAACGCGTGCAAGTTCATCACCAGATCCACCAGGTGCCGCGGACACTCGCATTCGATGGTGCGGGAAAGGTTGGACAATTCGGCTAGCGCGCGCTCGTCGAATCTCGGCGGAGGCGCATCGGCGGCGTCTGGCCCGCCGAGCGCAGCCATTGCATCGAGGGACGGCCGACGCACCAAGCCAAGGCAAATCGCCTCGATCTCCCCGGCATCCGAGGTCGCCCGCGCCACCGCATGGCCGGCCGCCCGCATTCTCCGTATCAAGGCGCTCGGCGCGAAGCGATACAACACGATCGCACTGGCAGCTCCGCAGGCCGCCTTTATCGATGCCACACGTTCGAGATCGCCATCGTGCAAGGTCTGCAACTCGACGATTACGACGTTTGCCACCACTCCTGCCAGCGCCGTCAACGCTTGCGCCGGGTCCGGGCAACTCGCCACCACCTTGAGCGTGCTCCCGGCAAACGCACTTTGGACCCTTTGAGCGATCAGGAGCGGACTGATCAGCGCGACTCGGATTGCGGGGTCATGCTGCACCGAATCCTGGCGAGCAGGCTTGTCGTACAGGGTCTCAGCTGCCGCACGCATGGCCGCGAGCCCGTCGCTGTCGACCGAGGCGACCGTACCTATCGGGTGACCCATGTCGACCAGTTGCTTGATCAGGGTCAGGCGCCGGATGTCTGCCGCCGAATAGAGGCGCTGCCGACCCGAACTTAAACGCGGTCCGACCACCGCATACCGCCTTTCCCAGATACGCAGGGTGTTGACGGGCACGCCGGCCAGACGTGCCGCGACACCACTGCGGTAAGCGCCAGCCTCCGACTCACTTGGTTTAACGGGATCACTCATTTCGGCCCTTTATGTCAGTGTTGTTAGCGATGACTTCTAATGACTTCATATTGTCACGCTTT
>LBIU01000081.1 GCA_000987445.1 Candidatus Accumulibacter adiacens
GGACTGTCGTCGGCATGGGGGATCATCAACACCCATGGCGGGCGCATCGAAGTCCGCAGCGAGCTCGGCAAAGGCAGTGCTTTCCGTATCTGGCTGCCGCTTTCACGGATGGCGAGCCGTTAGCCTCGCCCGGCGTGGGCAACTGCCCGGGTCGCGGCTAGCTCTTTGGTCTGCATTGCTCGATCGGTGACCACAAACAGCTATCCTGCCGGACGTCAGGCGCTCGGCACTTCTTCGATGGCCAGAAGGATCAAGGCGGTTTCGCCCGGGATGCGGCGGGCGTTGAGCAACATCCTGCGCCGGCCGACCTGCGGCAGTTCGCAGTCCACGGCAAATCCAACGATGGTCAGGTCGCGTGGCAGAATCGTTCCGAGTTGTTCGCGCAAGGCCGGGATGTCCCACTGCCGGTTGCCGAGGTCGTAGAGCCGCTGTCCGATGGTCTCCTCCGGGCGCACCTGGAAGCGCTGGTAGAAGGAGCGGCTGGCAGAGATCACCAGCAGATCGCCATCGAGGACCAGCAAGGGTTCGCGTACCGTGTCGACGATGCTTTCGGCAAAATGCTGAGCGGCCTGTGCTGACTGGGCGGCGTGCAGGCCGCTGATGTCGGTAAAGGTGATTACCACGCCATCCCGCTGGTCGTCCAGCCGGCGGTAGGGTTTCAGAAGCGCCTGATACCACTGGCCGCCGTGCGTGGGTACTTCGCGCTCGCACGAGTGCCCGGTGGTAAGGGTCGCCTGGGCGGCGGCCAGCAGCGCGTCGTCGTCGCCGATGTTGGCCTTGATGTCGGCCAGCGGTCGGCCGACGTCGCTGTCAACCAGGCGATAGAGATTCGCCGCCACGGGGGTGAAGCGGCGGATGAGCAGCTGCTGGTCGAGAAAGATGATGCCGCTGCTGATGTTGTCGAGCAGGTTCTTGAGGTCGCTCTGCGTGTCGCCCAGTTGGTCGATGTTGGCCTGTAGTTCGGAATTGACGGTCACCAGCTCTTCGTTGACCGACTGAAGTTCTTCCTTGGAGGTCTCGAGTTCTTCGACGGTCGATTGCAGTTCCTCGTTGGTCGACTGAAGTTCCTCGTTGGTCGACATCAGTTCCTCATTGGAGATCTGTTGCCTCTCGATCGTTGCTTGCAGGGTCTCCCAGGTATGCGCCAAGTCACGTTCGAGTTCCATGATGCGCCGTTCCGCGCTCGATTCGCTGGCTTGGT
>LBIU01000706.1 GCA_000987445.1 Candidatus Accumulibacter adiacens
GCCTGCGAACTCGGAAAATGCTTGCGCACCAGGCCAAGAGCGATGTCCGAGACCAGCTCGCAGGCGGTCAGCAGCGCGCCGAAGCGGTCCTGCAGGTCGGCAAGCAGACGCACCGCCTGCGCCGGTGAAGCAATCGCCAACCAGGCCGTCGCCGTTGCCCGCGGCAGGGGAAAGAGCTTCAGAACGGCGGCAGTGATGATCCCCAGCGTACCTTCGGCACCGATGAACAACTGCTTCAGGTCGTAGCCGGTGTTGTCCTTGCGCAGGCCACGCAAGCCATCCCAGATCTCGCCGCCAGGCAGGACCACCTCCAGGCCGAGGGTCAACTCGCGCGTGTTGCCGTAGCGCAGGACCTGCACCCCGCCGGCATTGGTCGACAGATTGCCGCCGATCTGGCAGCTCCCCTCGGCGGCCAGTGACAGCGGAAACAGGCGCCCCACCTGCGCGGCCGCTTCCTGCAGCGTCTGCAGCACGCAGCCGGCCTCGACGGTCATGGTGTTGTTCGCCGCATCGATGGCCCGCAGCTGCTTGAGCCGGCTCAGACTGATCAGCACCGCCTTGCCATCCGGCGCCGGCGTCGCCGCACCGCAGAGGCTGGTATTGCCGCCCTGCGGGACCATCGGCACGCCTGCCAGCGCGCAGGCACGGACGACCGCCGCCACCTCGGCGGTGTTGGCCGGACGAATCACCGCAAGGGCGGCGCCGCGATAGCGCCCACGCCAGTCGCCGAGATGGGCGCTCATCGCCTCGTCCGCGGCCAGCACCTGGTCGGCGCCGACGACTTCGACAAGCTGGCTGAGCAGAGAGGCATGCTTGGCAGATTTCACGGCGGCTCCTCGGGCAGGCAAACGACAGGTGAACATTGTTGCCGATTGTACGGCGCTGCGCTCTCCGCTTGACAGAATGCGCGTCGAACCGACAGACTCGCGGCAGGCTCGCGCCCGTTCTACGGGGATCGTCCGGCCTGGCAATCTGGCTCTTTGATCAGCGCGGCAAATGGTGGCGAGATTCGGTGCCGAAATCCGGCGCCAAGCTTCACCCACCGGCCTTCGCTTACCGCCCTCCGGGCATTTTCCTCTCGAAGCTGCAGCGGCCTTGCCAGGCAATGGGCAAGTGTCAGCCGCACATCTCTCCGACGGCTCCCCATGGACTCCAACACCGCCTCCCCCGCCTCGACCGCGCTGCTCGTCGCCGACATCGGCGGCACCCGCGCGCGCTTTGCCTTGCTCGACGCGCAGGGCGCGCCGCATCTGGTACGCATTCTCACCGTCGCCGACTTCGCCGGCCCGATCGAGGCCATCGAGGCCTATCTCGCCGAAGTCGCCTGTCCTGGCTTGCGCGCCGCCGCAATCGCTCTGGCCGCGCCGGTCCATGAACCGGTGGTCCGCCTGACCAACGCCTCGTGGCGCTTCTCGCGCGAGGAGATCACCACGCGCCTGGGCCTGCAAGGCCTGCTCCTGCTCAACGACTTCACCGCCCTGGCGCTGTCCCTGCCGTGGCTTGCCGCCA
>LBIU01000082.1 GCA_000987445.1 Candidatus Accumulibacter adiacens
TGAGCCATTTCAGATCAAGCCTCAGGCAACATCCTTGGGACATCATAGGCCGAAGGGTGGTGAGCTGTCGAGACGTCGCTGAGCAAAGAAGCGATGACCATTTCCGTCGTCTCGTGCAGCGGGAACCCGGCCTGCACGCCGGAATCGTTCGCCGGACAGCGAGCATGCTCTCTGAATTCCCCAGCGCACGGAAAAGGGCGTTTCGTGAGGCGCTTGCGCCACTTTCACATTGAGTGCCTGGCGGTGGCAGGGTGATCTGGCCTATAGTTGCGGCTTGTTTCCGGAGACCGCCCATGCCCCCGCTTCGCCACCCCAGACAGCCCATTCTGCATACCATTCATCGCGCCCCGCCTACCCCCTTCCCGGCGAAGCGTCCACCACTGCTCTTCCTGCACGGTGGCTATGTCAATGCCCGCTCCTGGGATGTCCTCTTTCTCCCCTTCTTTGCCAGCCATGGCTACGATTGCCACGCGCTGGATTTCTCCGGCCATGGGGGCAGCGACGGACGCGAGTATCTGGACGCCTTGAGTCTCGACGATTACCTGGCCGATGCGCAGCAGGTCATCGCCGGCTTAGGGCAAGCGCCGATCGTGATCGGGCATTCGATGGGTTCCTTCATCGCCGAACGCCTCCTGGAAGAATCGCTCGCTGCGGCAGCTGTCCTGCTGGCGCCGGTGCCACGCAACGGCACGCTGGAGTCGGCGACAAGGCTGTTGCTGAAATACCCGAAGTTTCTTAGCGAAGTGGTCAATGTGACCCGCGGACGGGTCAGCGCGACCGCGCTGCACATGATCAAGGATGTCTATTTTTCGCCGACGACCAAGCCTGAAACGCTGCTCCGTTTCGCGCAACTGGTGCAGCCGGAATCGGCACGGGCGATCTGCGACCTGGCACTCCTCGGTTGCTGGCGATGGTCGCCGAAACCGCCACCGGCGCTGCCGGTGCTGGTCGTCGGCGGCGGCCTCGACACGGTCTTTCCGCCGCTGCTGATCCGTCCGCTCGCGCGACGCTGGAACGCTGAGCTGCAGATCGTTCCCGCTACCGGGCACGCCTTGATTCTCGACGAGCACTGGAGCGATTGCGCGACGATCGTTCTCGGCTGGCTCGAACGGCTCGAAGCGCGCTCGCCGACGAGGGCGCCTGGACACGCAAGCGAGCTGGCCGGTATCGCCTGAGCGCGACATAGGCGCGTATAATGCCCCCTTCGCCAACCAGCAGAGAGAACTTACATGGGCCTAGATCGCGTGCCCTCGGGCAAAGCACTCCCGAATGATTTCAACGTCGTCATCGAAATCCCGATGCATGCCGATCCGGTAAAGTATGAGGTAGACAAGGAAAGCGGACAGGTTTTCGTCGACCGTTTCATGTCCACCGCCATGCACTACCCGTGCAACTACGGGTACATACCGCACACCATCGCTGGCGACGATGACCCGGTGGATGTCCTGGTGGTGACCCAGTTCGCCCTGCCTCCGGGCGTCGTCGTCCGCTGCCGGCCGATCGGCCTGCTGGCCATGGAAGACGAGGCCGGGCAGGACGGCAAGCTGCTGGCGGTTCCGGTGGACAGCCTGACGCAGATGTATCGCGACATCGAGTCGCCGCGCGACTTCCCGCAGGTCATTCTCGACCAGATCGCACACTTCTTTGCGCACTACAAGGACCTGGAACGTGGCAAATGGGTGAAGGTCGCCGGTTGGTTGGGCGTCGACGAGGCCAAGAAGGAAATCATGGATGGCGTGCAGCGCTTCACCAATGCCAAAGATAAACCGAACTACTGAGCCCGTCCTTTCCTTACTCTGATCAAGGGGCGCGCAAGCGCCCCTTTCGCTGATACCCGCATCCCCACATCCATGTCTCTCAAGATTGCCATTGCCCAGATCAACGCCAGCGTCGGCGACTTCGCCGGCAATGCCGCGCGCATCCTCGACTTTGCCGAACGCGCCAGGGAGCAAGGAGCCGATCTGCTGCTGACGCCAGAACTGGCGCTCTGCGGCTACCCACCGGAAGACCTCCTGCTGCGCGAGGATTTCTGTGCCGCCTGCGCCAGCGAGCTCGAGGCCTTGGCCGCCAAGGTCAAAGGAATCGCCGTTCTCGTCGGACATCCGGAACGGCTCGGCGAACGTTGCTACAACGCAGCGACGCTGATCAGCGATGGCAGCCGCGTCGCCACCTACCACAAGCAGCGTCTGCCGAGCTACGAAGTGTTCGACGAAGAACGCTACTTCGATTCCGGCGAAGGCGCGTGCGTGCTGACCCTCAAAGGCGTCCGCTGCGGCGTGAATATCTGCGCCGACGTCTGGGAAGCCGGCGCCGCCGATCTGGCCCGCGAGGCCGGCGCCGCGATCCTGCTGGTCCTCAACGCGTCTCCCTATCACATCGGCAAGCGCGAGCGGCGTACCGAGGTCCTCCGCCAGCGTATCGCCAGCACCCGCCTGCCGGTGATCTACGCCAATCTGGCCGGGGGCCAGGACGAACTGGTCTTCGACGGCGGTTCCTTCGTTCTCGACTCGCAGGGAAGACTCTGCTGCCAACTGCCGCAGTTCGAGGAAGCACTGGCAGTGGTCGACATCATCGACGGCGAGCCGCAGCCCGGGACCATCGTCCCCGCGCCGTGCATCGAAGCCGAGGTCTATCAGGCCTTGGTTCTCGGCGTGCGTGACTACCTCGGCAAGAACGGCTTCCCGGGCGCGATCATCGGCCTGTCGGGAGGCATCGATTCGGCGCTGACGCTGGCCATCGCTGTCGATGCGCTCGGCGCCGAGCGCGTGCGCGCGGTCATGATGGCCTCCCCGTACACGGCCGAGGTCAGCCTCTCGGAGTCGCGTGAGATGGTCCGCCTGCTCGGCATTCGCTATGACGAAATCCCCATCGCGCCGGCGATGCAGACCATGGCGACACTGTTGGAAGATCAATTTGCCGGCCTGCCCGCGGACACCACCGAGGAAAATATCCAGGCCAGGATCCGCGGCATGATCCTGATGGCCCTCTCGAACAAGACGGGTTCACTGGTCCTCACCACCGGCAACAAGTCGGAAATGGCGGTCGGCTACTGCACCCTCTATGGCGACATGGCCGGCGGCTTTGCAGTCATCAAGGACATCGCCAAGACCTGGGTCTACCGCCTGTCACGCTGGCGCAACACGCGCTCCCGTGTCATTCCCGAGCGGATCATCAGCCGCCCACCTTCGGCCGAGTTGAAACCCGGACAGACCGATCAGGATAACCTGCCACCGTACGAGGTGCTGGATGCAATCGTTGCCGCGTATATGGAAAAAGACATCAGTCCGCGCGAGATCATCGCCAGCGGCTACGCCGAAGCCGATGTACGACGCGTCGTGCACCTGTTGAAGATCAGCGAGTACAAGCGGCGACAGGCACCCATCGGTATTCGTGTCACACCACGTGGTTTCGGCAAGGACTGGCGCTATCCGATCACCAATCGCTACCGCGATCCCTACTGATCGGGGACGCAATCCTCACAGTGATCACTTATCAATGCCATATTTCTGATAGGATTTCTTTACGATCTTACGGGGAGCAAAGGCCATGAAAAAAATTGAAGCGATCATCAAACCATTCAAGCTCGATGAAGTACGCGAAGCCCTGTCGGAAATTGGCGTCACCGGCCTGACCGTCACCGAGGTCAAAGGCTTCGGTCGTCAGAAAGGGCACACCGAACTCTACCGCGGCGCCGAATACGTCGTTGATTTCCTGCCCAAGGTGAAAATCGAGATCGTCGTTTCGGACGCTGTCGTCGAAGGCGCCATCGACGCCATCGTCAAGGCGGCGCGCACGGGCAAGATCGGTGACGGCAAGATTTTCGTGACCGCGGTCGACCAGGTGGTGCGCATTCGCACCGGCGAACTCGACGAATCGGCGATCTGAGCGACGCTGAGCCGAGCCGGCCCCCCTATCCGGCACCGGCCAGCGCAAGGTTGGACCCGTCAGCCCCCCGGGCAAGGTCTCTCCGGTTCGCTCGGCAAGTCAGCGCGACTTGCTGCCCGCCTTGAGCAGGACCCACAGGGCGCCATCGCCGCCGTCGCAGGGTGGCGCGTGACAGAAGGCCAGCACATCCCTGCAACGACCCAGCCAGACCTTGACCAGCTGGCGCAGGATCGCTTCGCGACCGGGTGAACCGTTGCCCCGGCCATGCACGATGCGCAGGCAGCGCCTGCCGGCGGCCAGCGATTCGGCGAGAAAAAGGGTCACCTGCTCGTGCGCTTCATGGCGGTTCATGCCGTGCAGATCGACGTGGTTCTGGATGCTCCAGCGCCCCCTGCGCAGGTCACGCAACAGCGTCCGCGGCAGCCCGCTGCGCAGGAAGGAGTCGGCGCCGCCGAGATCGAGCCAGTCGTCAATGGCCAAGGGCGCATGCAGCAACTCGCCAAGCACGGCCGCTTCGTCGCGCTCGCGCTGCAGCGGGCGTGGGCTGGGTTTGGGTCCATCGAAGCTTACCCGATCGGGCTTGGACAGCGGTGTCGCGCCGTCCACCGCGGCGAGAAAAGCGGCCAGATCCTCGTTGCTTGCTTGTTGGGTCATCGCAGAAACCTTGCTGACGCTGGCGGCGAGTCCGATCTCCGAAAGGGGGTCCTGGCATGCGCCGCCGCGAGACCTCAGCCTGCCAGCCCAAGGCTGTCGAGATAGCGCTCGGCGTCGAGCGCGGCCATGCAACCGCTGCCCGACGAGGTACACGCCTGGCGGTAGATATGATCCTGCACGTCGCCAGCCGCAAAAACGCCGGCGATCGAGGTGGCCGTGGCATTGCCCTTCAAACCGGACTGGGTGATCAGATAACCGCCTTCCATTTCCAGCTGGCCGGCAAAGAGCTCGGTGTTTGGCTTGTGACCGATGGCGATGAACACACCCATCAGCGGAATCTCCTCGGCACGGTCGGTCAGCTTGTCCCTGATGCGCATGCCGGTGACCCCGGATTGATCGCCGAGCACTTCCTCGAGCGTGCAGTTCCAGCGGATGCTGATCTTGCCGGCTTTTTCCTTGGCGAACAGCTTGTCCTGCAGGATCTTCTCGCTGCGCAGCTTGTCGCGGCGGTGCACCAGCGTGACGTGACTGGCAATGTTCGCCAGGTACAGCGCCTCCTCGACGGCGGTATTGCCGCCGCCAATCACCGCCACCGCTTGCTCGCGGTAGAAGAAACCGTCGCAGGTGGCGCAAGCGGAAACGCCGCGACCGGCGTATTCTTCTTCGGACGGCAGGCCCAGATACTGCGCCGAGGCGCCAGTGGCGATGATCAGTGCGTCGCAGGTATAGGTACCCGAGTCACCGATCAGGGTCAGCGGCTTTGCGTCTAGTTTGGCGGTATGGATGTGATCGAAAACGATCTCGGTGTCGAAGCGCCGCGCATGTTGCTCGAAGCGCAGCATCAGCTCGGGGCCTTGCACGCCTTGCGCGTCGGCCGGCCAGTTGTCGACGTCGGTGGTCGTCGTCAACTGGCCCCCCTGCGCCAAACCGGTAATCAGCACCGGCTTGAGATTGGCGCGGGCCGCGTAGACGGCTGCCGTATAGCCGGCAGGGCCGGAGCCGAGGATCAGCAGACGGCAGTGGCGGGTTGCTTCGCTCATCTTGATATGCTCTGGTAGTGGGTGACGCAAAAATTATAACCGGCAACGCCGCGCGCTCTGCCGCCAAGTTTGTCGCATGTTTGCTTTCGAATCCTGCAAAGTGCCTTATAATCACCGCGCAAGCCATTGATAGAAATCACTTCATTTGACGAGAGAATGCCTAATGAACACTCAGGTCGAGCAGCCTAGGAGAGGACCAAGTCTGACTTTGCTGCATAGCATTCCGATTTTTGCCGGTGTACCCGACGTGCAACTCGAACAGATCGCCAAGGTCGCCTTCCAACGCCGCGTCCCTCGCCTGACGACGATCGTTCGCGCGGGCGACAGCACCGACTCGCTCTACGTACTGATCAGCGGTGGCGCGAAAGTGCTCAACAGCGACGAAGAAGGCCGCGAGGTCATTCTGACCCTGCTCGGTCCGGGTGAGTTTTTCGGCGAAATGGGGCTCATCGATGGCAGCCCGCGTTCGGCTGACGTGATGTCCACCGAGACCTGCGAACTCCTGGTGATCACCAAGAACGACTTCAAGCGTTGCCTGGCCGAGAACTTCGATCTCTGCCTGAATATCATGAAGAGCCTCGTGCAGCGCCTGCGCGAGGCCGACCGCAATATCGAGAGCCTGGCGTTGATGGACGTCTACGGTCGTGTCGCCAAGTTGCTTCTCGACTTCTCGGAAGAAGAGCGCGGCGAGCGCAGCATCCGCCGTCGCCTGACCAAGCAGGACATCGCCAAAATGATCGGCGCCTCGCGCGAAATGGTCAGCCGGGTGATGAAGGATCTCGAAAATCAAGGATATTTCCGTGTCGAGGATGGCCGCATCGTGCTCCTTGAGAAGCGCGCACCGACCCCGGGCGCGACCGCCTCCCGCCCATAAGATACACCCACAGGCAAGCACTCCAACCACACCCTCACCAAGCATTCAATCGCACCGATGGCTTTACTGAACAAACTTGCCGGCCGGCTTTCCTATACCTCGCGGACGCCAAGTCCCCTGCCCGAGAAGATCGCGCTGCTCCTGGAAGAATCGCGTTGGCTGATCCTGATCGTCATCGCCAGCTTTCTCGCGCTTGCCCTCTGGGGTTACAGCCCCGATGACCCGGGCTGGTCGCACGCCGTCTACACGACGACGCTGCACAACCCGGCCGGTCGGGGCGGCGCCTGGCTGGCCGACTTGATGCTCTACGTTTTCGGCCTTTCCGCTTGGTGGTGGATCGTTCTGCTGCTGGTCTTCGTCTGGTGGGGTTACCGGCGGCTGGACGGGCGGCGAGCGCTCGATCGGCGGCCGCTGTACATCGCCCTGGCCGGCTTTCTGGTGCTGGTCATCGCCAGTAGCGGCCTGGAAACGCTGCGCTTCTACACCCTCAAGGCACCGCTTCCGATCGGTCCGGGTGGCATGGTCGGCATCGA
>LBIU01000707.1 GCA_000987445.1 Candidatus Accumulibacter adiacens
TGCTTGCGGTCCAGCACGTACTGCCGGGCGCGGTGCCAGCAATCCTCGGCCGCGCCGAGCGCGCCCCAGGCGATGCCGTAGCGCGCCGAGTTGAGACAGGTGAACGGGCCCTTGAGGCCGCGCACCGTCGGAAAGGCGTTCTCTTCCGGGCAGAACACTTCATCCATCACGATCTCGCCGGTGATCGAGGCGCGCAGGCCCACCTTGCCGTGGATCGCCGGGGCGGACAGCCCCTTCCAGCCTTTCTCGAGCACGAAGCCGCGGATCTGCCCTTCGTCGTCCTTGGCCCACACCACGAAGACATCGGCGATCGGGCTGTTGGTGATCCACATCTTGCTGCCGGATAGGCTGTAGCCGCCGTCGACCTTGCGCGCACGGGTGACCATGCTACCGGGGTCCGAACCATGGTTCGGCTCGGTCAGGCCAAAGCAGCCGATCCATTCACCGCTGGCGAGCTTCGGCAGATATTTCTGCTTCTGTGCCTCGCTGCCGAACTCGTTGATCGGCACCATCACCAACGAAGACTGCACGCTCATCATCGAGCGGTAGCCCGAATCGACCCGCTCGACTTCACGGGCGATCAGCCCGTAGGCCACGTAATTGAGCCCGCCACCGCCGTATTCGGTCGGAATCGTCGGGCCGAGCAGGCCCATCTCGCCCATCTCGCGAAAGATCGCCGGATCGGTGCGCTCATTACGGAAGGCTTCCTGCACGCGTGGCAGCAACTTCCCCTGCGAATACACCTGCGCGGCGTCGCGGATCATGCGTTCGTCTTCACCGAGCTGTCGATCCAGCAACAGCGGATCATCCCATTTGAATTCCATGTCTCTTCTCTCCTCGATTTCCTGGTATGGAAGACGCGGCCTCAGCCGTTGTGTGCGCGGATCATGTTGCGGGCGATAACAAGTTGCTGGATCTGGGTGGTGCCTTCGAACAGGCGGAACAGCCTGACGTCGCGGTAGAAGCGCTCGATGCCGTATTCGGACAGATAGCCGGCGCCGCCGAAGATCTGCACCGCGCGGTCGGCAACCCGGCCGCACATCTCGGACGCGAACATCTTTGCGCACGAGGCCTCGGTGCCGACATCGCGGCCTTCGTCGCGCTTGCGCGCGGC
>LBIU01000708.1 GCA_000987445.1 Candidatus Accumulibacter adiacens
TCTGGCTACTCCCCTCTCGGGAAGGACGACGGATCTCCGCCGAACAGGCCGGGTGCCTGGACCAGTCGCATGCGCGTGGCCAGCGATCGCAGCGGCAGCTTGCCTGCAGCCCGGGCCACGCGCGGCAAGAGTATGAGGCTGTGCGTGGTGATCGTAAGTGATCGGCTTCTGGCCGACCGTCACGCTGGCGCCGCCCCTCCGTTGCTGGCGCTTGGCGTCGCCTCGGTCGCGCGCGACGGGTCCTCGTGCTCGGCCGCCACGGCATGGATCGAGCCGTAGATGGCGTGCTCGCCGAGGGTCTCGGTGATTCCGTGGCGGTCGAATTGCCCGCGCACACCCGGGGAGAGGTTGGCAAAAACCAGCCGGATGCCCTGCTCCCTGAGCAGGATGGCCGTATCGCGCAACATCGCCGCGGCCGAGAAATCGACGTCGCCGATCGCGGCCGCTTCAACGCACAGACAGGTCAAAGGCGGCTGCCCGCTGGCCTTTGTCAGTTCGAAGACCTCTTCGGCGAACTGTCCGGCGTTGGCGTAATAGAGACTGTGGTTGAACTGATAGACCATCAGCCCCGGCGCGATCTGCTGCGGCGCGCTCAGCGCGACCGTCTGCCAGCCCTTCTTCCGCTTGTCTGCAGCGATCACGGCGTTGGTGCCGCGGTAGCTTCGCCGCACGTGATCGAGCAGCGACAGGATCATCGCCAGGACGATCCCCTGTTCGACGCCAACGACGACGACCGTTGCCGCCGTCACCAGGGCAACCCAGAATTCGGCGCGCGCTTCGACGAAGATCCGGGTCATGCCCTTGACGTCGATCATCTTCACCGCCACCAGGAAGACGATCGCCGAGAGGACTGCCTCCGGCAAATGCGCCAGCGGTCCGGTGAGGAAGAGCAGCACCAACAGAACGATGACGCTTGTCGTGATCTGCGAAATCTGGCTGCGGCCACCGCCACTGGCGACCATCGCCGTATTGGTCGGACTGCCATTGACGACGAATGTCCCGGACAGACCGGCGCCAAGGTTGGCCATTCCCAGCCCGACCATATCGACGTTCTCGTCGAAGCGATCATTGAACTTGGCGGCGTAGGCGCGCGAGGTCGCGGCGCTCTGCGAGAGGATGACGACGAAGCAGGCCAGGGCGATCGGGGCCAGCTTCCAGAGTAGCGGCCAGCTCCAGTCCACCTGTGGCAGCCCGAGCGTCGGCAGGCCACTGGGTACGGCACCCAGCGTTGCCAGGTGGGCGTCGAGACCCAGCGCCCAACTGACGGCGATGGCGCCAAGGACGGCAATCAGGCCACCGGGAAT
>LBIU01000083.1 GCA_000987445.1 Candidatus Accumulibacter adiacens
CGTTGGACGACATCGATGTAGTCCTGACGCGTGATGTCGATGTCGGTCTTGGACTCGAGCAGTTTCTGGACCTCGAGGTAGTAGTGGGCCCCGAGAATCGAGCCCCCGGAGACGCAGGAGATGACCTCGACGTGGCGCAAGACATCGAGCTCTGCGAGCCGTGCGAGTACGCCGATGTGGTAGAGGGAAGCGCGGAAGCCACCGCCCGAGAGGGCGAGACCGAACTTGCCGAGGTATGCCGATTGCAGGCCGAGCGCGTTGTCCCCGAGGAAGGCGAGCAAGGTCCTGCCGGCGGGGGAATTGCGGAAGCTTTCGCTGCTGTCCATATCGCCAGCGGATTGCAGCCGCGCCAGCTTCGTGAGCTGCTGTGCGGTCGACTGGAACGCCCACTCCGAGACATCCTCGATAGCTGCGGCCCGTTTTAGCCATTTGCTCGCTTCGTCGTAGCGAGCGAGGCCGAAGTACGCTTCCGCGATGCTGCAGACCACCCACCATTGCCCAGCAAGCGCGTTTCCGGGCGCTTCCGCGAGCGGCACGAGCGACTGGATGATGTCCTCGCGAATGGCGTTCGCCAACTTGCGATACGCCGCGGTAGTCTGCGAGGTCAGCCCGCCTTTGGCGTTCGCCGCGGACTCCATCCCGAGCAGGTCGGCGACGTAGGCGGCGTTGATCGCCGTGTAGCCCCCGTCCGGCTCGACGCCTTCCTCGTAGCCGCGGCGGTAGAAGCTGAGTGACCATTCGAGGTGGTCGCGCTGGCCGCCCAACTCCCACATTCGCTTGTGGATCGCACCCGCAAGCCCAAGTGTCTCCTGGTTCCTGGTCGCGGCGAGGTCTTCACCGGTTGCGAGGATCTCGAGCGCGAGGTCGAAGCGCGTCGAAGCCGGCAGGTCGGGGTCCTTGTACGTGCACAGGGCCTGTTGCTGGCGCAGCCAGCTCACGAGATCCGCGTCGTCGACCTTGCCCTTGCGCGCGCGCGCCAGGACCTTGCGCGCGTAGCCAAAGGCGTGCTCGTGCTTGAGCTGCTTCACCAGAATGCATGCCTCGGCGGTCGAGAACTCCCGGCCGCCGAGCATTTCCTTCGCGAACTGGACAGCGGTCTTGTCCTTGAAATTCATCGTCTTTCCTCCACGCGGATGGCCAACGAAAATACTGTCAAGACGAGCCGAACGACCGGCCTACGGCAGCAGCCCCGGAAAGACATCAAATCCAAGGGTCCATGAACCGTATGCGAGACTGCGCATGGTCAGTGGAAGGGCGCACGGATACAGCGGGGACTGTCGAGGATTGCCAGCTTGGCTGGCCTTGCCAAGAAAGCTCATGGAAACGCTCCTGTGTTGATCGGCGGATGCCCGATTCGTGGGACGGGATGCTCCTGACGGATTCGCCACTCCATGATCCTTGCCCACCAATAGGCTCCAGGCAGCAGATTCGAAAGGGCATGAACGCGTTCGCGGTTCAAGTCGATTGGATTCGTCTTTTTCGCTCCG
>LBIU01000709.1 GCA_000987445.1 Candidatus Accumulibacter adiacens
CATCCGCAGCTGATGCCGGCCGATCCGATCATGCGCGCGCGCGCGCGGCAGCTGTTGATCACCATGGAGCGCGAGGTTTTCGCCCACATCGAGGCGGTGGAGAAGAACGCCAAGACCGCCGAGCGCGCACGCCAGCAGATCCGCGATCGCCTCACCGAGATGTCCCCGGTGTTCGTCAAGCAGAAGCACATGCTCGGCGAGGAGTTCTCGATGCTCGACGTCGCCATCGCTCCCCTGCTCTGGCGGCTCGACCACTACGGCATCGAACTGTCGAAGACTGCCTTGCCGCTGTTGAAGTATGGCGAGCGCATCTTCAGCCGTCAGGGGTTCATCGACGCGCTGACGCCCTCCGAAAAGGCCATGCGCAAGTAAGCAGCGCCAGGATTGGCAGGATGGCGCCGTCAGCCGGTGACCTCTTCTGCCTGATTGCCAGCCGTCGATTACCTTTCATGGGAAATAGCTTGTGGATCTGCCGTCGACCAAACCTTACCTGATTCGCGCCATCCACCAATGGTGCACCGACAACGGCTTCACCCCCTACCTCGCGGTGACCGTTGACGCGCGCACGCGCGTGCCGATGGAACACGTTCGCGACGGCCAGATCGTCCTCAATGTCGACTACGAAGCGACTGGACGCCTCGAGATCGGCAACGAGTTGATAACTTTCCAGGCCCGTTTCGGCGGCGTCGCACGCGACCTGCTGGTGCCGATCGGCAACGTCGCCGCCATCTATGCCAAGGAAAATGGCGCCGGCATGGCTTTCGAGCCGGAAACTTCGGCGGCTGGGGTTGGCACGGAAAGCGGCGAAGCCGCACCTGGCCAGGATGGCGACAGCGAGCCTCCGAAGACTCCGCCGCCCGCCGGGCGGCCGAAGCTGCAGCGCGTCAAGTAGCAGTCGGCGTCGCTGCTTGGTTCTTTCCGGCTGGTCCAGCTTCCCGCTGCTGGGCGGTTCTCTGTGCCCGTCCCTACTACCAAGGCATTTTCCGAGACGCGTTGCCACCAGCTGCTGGGGGCCTTTTTTGACGCGCACACC
>LBIU01000084.1 GCA_000987445.1 Candidatus Accumulibacter adiacens
CCCAGCTTCCAGTGTGATGGCCATGGCGCCTCTCTGTCGACCCCGTGGTCGCCGCGGCGGGCTGCGAGTTGCCGCGCGTTCATTGTTCGGCGAGAGTCCTCGGTTGCGGTTCATCGTCCCTGGTCCTTCGTCCTTCGTCCTTCGCTCGCCGGTCGCGGCCCTGCCGGGCTCTCCGGTGGTCAGCGATGTCGCGTCGGTGCTTGGCGCCCAGCGTCGCGCATATTACCATCGCTGCCGATGACTACCTTTCCTTGCCGCTTCGCTGCCGGCGATTACCCGCGCCGCCTGTTGCCGGTCGTCGCCCGGCGGGGCTTTGTGTTTGCCGCCTTTGCCGTCCTGCTGGCCGGACTGCCGCCAGCGTTGGCGCAGCCGTCGGCCCGCGAGGGCACGCCGCGGCAAGCTGTTTCGGTGCAGCTTGCCTGGAAGTATCAGTTCGAGTTTGCGGCTTTTATTGCCGCGCTGGAGAAGGCTTATTACCACGAAGCCGGGCTCGACGTCTCGCTGAGAGAGTGGTCGCCGGGTGTGGACGTCGTCCAGGAGGTCGCTGCGGGGCGAGCCGACTTCGGGACGCTCGATTCGGCACTGATCGTCGAACGCGCCAAAGGCCGCTCGGTCATCGCCGTGGCCGCCTTGCTGCAGCATTCGCCGGTCGGCCTGCTGGCCCGCCGGCAGGCGGGAATCGCCGTGGCGGGCGATCTTGCGGGCAAGCGGGTCGCGACCACGCGTGCGACGGAGAACGAGATCCTGGCTTTCCTCGCGGCGAGCGCGCTGCCCGCTGGGAGCTTCGAGCACCTGCAGGCGAGCGCTGATGCGCGCCGGGCGCTGCTGGCTGGGCAGGTGGATGCGCTCGGCGTTTTCATCGGCGATGAGCTGGTCCGTGAGTCGGTCGATGGCGGCGACTACCTGCTGCTCCTGCCGCGCAGTGCGGCAATCGACTTCTACGGCATGCTGCTGTTCACCTCGGAGAGCTTTCTGCAGGCACGGCCCGATACCGTGCGCGCGTTTCGCGCGGCAACCCTCAAGGGCCTGGAGTATGCGCTCGAGCATCCGGAGGAGCTGGTCGATCTGATCCTGGCCCGCTACAACACGCAGGACAAGAGCCGTGAGCAGCTATTGTTCGAGGCGCAGCAGATTCGCGAACTGGCGCGAGCAGCGGGCCTTGCCCCAGGAGCGATGAGCATTGCGCGCTGGCAGCATGTCGTCGACGTCTACACTGCGCAGGGACAGCTCGAGCCGGGCACCGACCTGCTGGGCTTTGTGTACGATCCGGAGGCCGGCGCTCTGGGTCCCTTCTTGCCCTGGATGTTGGGGGGGGCCGTCGTAGGGCTGCTGCTCGTTGCTTGGGGGGCGCGCAAATTCCTGGCGCCCAGAACTTGATCGTCTGGAGAGAGGACATGTTGATCCATGCTGACCGTTCCACTTTGCTGCTGGTTGATTTGCAGGAGCGTCTGTATCCGGCAATTCACGACGCTGCAGCCGTTCTTGAAGCCAGCCTGTGGCTGACCCGACTGGCGCAACGTCTGGGCGTCCCGATCATCTGCAGCGAACAGTATCCGAAAGGCCTGGGACCGACCATGCCGGCCCTGCGCGGTCTGCTTCCGGAGGAATGCCTGGTCGAGAAGATGCACTTCTCGGCCGTCGCCGAGGGCGCGCTTTTTCGGGCGGTCGGGGGCGATCGCGCGCAATTTGTCGTCGCCGGCACGGAAGCGCATGTCTGCGTCCAGCAGACCGTGCTCGATCTGATCGCCGCCGGCCGCCGCGTGTTCGTCGTTGCTGACGCCGTCGGCTCACGGCGAAGTGCCGACAAGGCGCTGGCGCTGGAGCGCATGCGTGCGCACGGCGCTGACATCGTGTCGCGTGAAATGGTCGCCTTTGAGTGGTTGGGGAAAGCCGGGACGGACGTCTTTCGCGAGGTCAGCCGCGAGTTCATCCGCTGACGGGTGCCGGCGCGGCCCGCTTTCGAGCTCCGAAGTCAGGCGCAAGGCGCTCCTCACTCTGCCTCGATGAGGTTTGAGGGGGGCGCGTTTTCCGCTACAATTTGGCTTTGCCGCTGCAGCCCTCTCCATGATCAAATACGTATTCGTCACCGGCGGCGTCGTTTCGTCGCTCGGCAAAGGTATCGCGGCCGCATCCCTGGGCGCGATTCTCGAGTCTCGCGGGATCAAGGTCACCAACCTCAAGCTCGACCCCTACATCAACGTCGATCCCGGAACGATGAGCCCGTTCCAGCATGGCGAGGTCTTCGTCACCGAGGACGGTGCCGAGACCGATCTCGATCTCGGCCACTACGAACGCTTTACCAACGCGCGCATGGAGCGGCGCAACAACTTCACCACCGGCCAGATCTACGAGTCGGTGATCAAGAAGGAGCGGCGCGGCGAGTATCTCGGCAAGACGGTGCAGGTGATCCCGCATATCACCGACGAGATCAAGGCGCACATCCGGCGCGGCGCCGAGGGTGCCGAGCTGGCGATCATCGAGGTCGGTGGTACGGTCGGCGACATCGAATCGCTGCCCTTCCTCGAAGCGATTCGCCAGATGGGCCTGCAGGAAGGGCGCAACAACGCCTGCTACATGCACCTCACCCTGGTTCCCTACATCCCGACCGCGGGTGAGCTGAAAACCAAGCCCACGCAGCACTCCGTCAAGGAGTTGCGCGAGATCGGCATCCAGCCGGACATCCTGCTGTGCCGTACCGATCGGCCGATTCCCGAAGACGACAAGCGGAAGATGGCCTTGTTCTGCAACGTCCAGCGCGAGGCCGTGATCGAGGCTCGCGATGCCGACTCGATCTACAAGATTCCGGCGATGCTGCACGACCAGATGCTCGACGAGATCGTCTGCCACAAGCTGGGCATTCTCGCCAAGGCGGCTGATCTCACCGTCTGGAAGACGATTGTCGACGCCCTCGAGCACCCGGAGCGGGTGCTCAATGTCGCTTTCGTCGGCAAGTATGTCGACCTCACGGAATCCTACAAGTCCTTGACCGAAGCCATGGTGCATGCAGGCATCGCCACGCGCAGCAAGGTCAAGATCAGCTACATCGATTCCGAAGAAATCGAGCGCCAGGGCTGCGCGGCTTTGCAGGGCATGGACGCGATCCTGATTCCCGGCGGCTTCGGGCGTCGCGGGACGGAAGGCAAGATTGCCGCCATTCGCCATGCCCGCGAAGGTGGCATTCCCTTTCTCGGCATCTGCCTCGGCATGCAGCTTGCCGTCGTCGAGTTTGCCCGCCACGTCGCCGGCATGAACGGCGCGCACAGCAGCGAGTTCGACCAGGATAC
>LBIU01000710.1 GCA_000987445.1 Candidatus Accumulibacter adiacens
GAACTGGGCGCCAGGATGGCGCTGCGCAGCGGTTTGTCAAAGGATGTTGCCAGCGCCATTTTGCAGCATCACGAACATCTGGACGGCTCGGGTTACCCGAATCGTCTGTCGGGCGAGCAGATTGGCCCGGCGGCGCGCATCATTGCCATCGTCAATCACTATGATCACCTGTGTAATCCGGCCAAAGCCGCGGCGGTGGTGACGCCGTATGAGGCGTTGTCGACGATGTTTGCCAGGAACCGGAAGTGGTTCGATGCGGCGATGCTCGCGAAACTGGTGCATGTGCTCGGCGTCTACCCCCCCGGGAGCATCGTGCAGCTGTCCAGCGGCGAGACGGCGATGGTGATATCGGTCAACACGGCACGGCCTTTGCGGCCGCTGCTGGTGGTTTACGACGCCCGGATCCCGAAGGCCGAGGCGATCATTCTTGACCTTGAGCAGGCACCGCAGATAAGCATCAGCAAGGCGCTCCGGGCAGGCAGCCTGCCACCGCCGGTAAACGAGTACCTCAGCCCGAGAAAACGGGTGGCGTACTTTTTCGGCGACGATACGCGCGCCGACGCCGATTAACGGTCATCACCGTCTCCCTCAGCAAGCCTCTGGCGGCAACACCGCAAAGCAGAAGATATGGCCGATCACTTCGTCATCACGCATCTGCGGGTGGGCGTGCCAGTGGCAGCTTTCGCCGCTTTCGCGGACGAACGAGCCGCTGAGGTGTGTTTGCGGCGCAAGAAAATGGCCGAACAGCGCTGCCGTCGTTTCCGCGGGCGTCGTTGTTTGCGCCGCAATCCAGCGCAGGATCGCCTCGCCGCCAGTGGCTGAGAGCAGCTCGTCGGGCAGCGACCAGATTTCTTTCAGGCGGCGATTGATGCGCGCCAACTGGTGTCCGGCATCGAGAACCAGCAAGCCCTCCGCGCTGGCCTCAAGGACCGACGCCATTTCGGCATTCAGCCTTTGCAGTGACGACTCGATGGTCCGTTCGTGGCGCAGGTCATGGGCCAGCACGAGGACGTAGGGGTGTTGACCATCGCCGGCATCCGAGGTCGACTTGCGCACCGGTACCAGGCTGCCGTCGCGACGCTGGTATTCGGTTTCAACCGCCTGCAGCGACCGGAAAGAACTGCTCGAAATCTCGTCCCAGTAGCATTGGTCGACCGGCAGGATCTCGATTTCGCCGATCGCCTTGCCGGCCAACTGCGTGGCTTCGGACGCATCATAGCCGAGCAGGGTGCTCGCGGCGGCGTTGGCGGTGACGACCACCCGCTGACGCACATCGACGAGCAGCAGGGCGTCCGGAATGGCGTCGATGATGGCTCGGTTGAGCGCCGATACGCGGGCATTCTCGCTCCTCAGTTCATAGTGCTCGAAGGCGTCGGCAAGCTGTTCGCGGAGCAGTTCATCATCCCAGGGCTTGGTCAGGAACTTATAGATTGCGCCCCGGTTGATGGCGTCGGTGATCGAGTTCAGTTCGGTGTACCCGGACAGGACGATGCGGATCGTGTCCGGATACGTCTCCTTGACCTTGCTCAGGAACTGCGAGCCGGTCATCACCGGCATGCGTTGGTCGGTGACGATCACCCCGATCGGTTCCCGCTCCAGAATTGCCAGCCCTTCCTCGCCGCTCAAGGCGACATGGATGACATAGCCGTCGCGGCGCAGCATCCGCCGCAAGGAGCGCAAGATGCTTTCCTCGTCATCGACCAGCAACAGGTGGCGGACGGGCTTGGACAACTCGTCGAAACTCAGGTCCATTGTGCGCTCGCTATCGATTGTCGGATACGGCAGGTTTAACGACGGTGTGATGCCTTGTCTTTGTTCCCCGCGTGGCTATCGTCGGGAATATTTTCGCCGCGGATTCTGCGCAAGCCCTGTCGCCAAACGAGCCGCTGCCTTCCAACGAGTGACTTGAGCACTCGACCGAGCACTTCCTTTATCAGCAGGGCGACTCCGATTACCGTGCCTGGGTTGTAGGCGACAATTCCCCAGCGCTCCCGACGATCGCTCATCCACATTCGCTTGTACGGGTCGTCGCCGATCAGGAAATCCACTTCCTTGACCCGATCTTGTTCGATGACGTGTTGCAGCAGGTGTCCAGTGAGCACCGTTCCCGGCGAGTACGACGCGAAGTCACTATGGTACGCCACCTTGTAGATGCTGGCCTTCTTTCGATCGACAATCCACAGTTGCGCGGCGATCGTCCGGCCTTTCAGGCGCGCAATGCCGAGGCGGAGCATGCCCCTGCTGGCAAGTTGTCGAATCAGGGCTGGAATGAAGTTGGGGTAGGGCTCCGGTTTCTTCCAGCTCGCCGAATAGATTTCCTGAAAATCCGCAATGCCTTGTTCAATCTCCCCAGGCGTTGTCACGATGGCAAGCGTTCCCTCGTCCAGAAAAAAGCGCCTGGTTTTTCTCCGGAGCGCGCTGCGCAGGTTGGCGCTTCTCTGTCTCAGGTAGTCCTCCCAATTGCCATCGACCTTGAGAAACCAATTGCCAAAGCAGAGGAATTCAAATGGAATCCAATTGTTCGCGCGCAGCCCGCTGAGAATTGCTCGGTACGCCGATGAGTCCGGACTCATCGGCTCAAAACGCATCATCTGGGCGCCTTTGTGATCTCGCACTGCGGCGGCCAGGAGATCGTTCAAATCCAGGGTGTCACCATCCCGACTCAACAAAGGGGTATAGAGTGCCGTATAGTAATTGCTCAGCGACTCGATGCTTTTCAGAAGTCCTTTTTTTTGCAACCTCACCGGCACGATCACCTGGGGGCGTTTCTCCTCCTCAGTGAAGTAATACCTTACGCAGCTGTCTCCGGAATATACGTTTTCTTGCAGGATTTCGAACCACGCAGTCGACGCAGCCAGGTCGTCTGCGGCTTCGAAACTGCCCATGTCGTACTGTTCCTCTTCGAATGCACTTATG
>LBIU01000711.1 GCA_000987445.1 Candidatus Accumulibacter adiacens
TCGAAGGCCGGATTGAGGCCGGTCAAGACCAACAGCTCGGCCCATTGCAGGGCGCCGAGATCTTCGAAAGGACCGCTGCGAAACTCGCAGGCGAGGCGGATGTCGACGCGCGCGGGATCAAGCATTCCGGCCAGTACGGCCGGCGCTATCGACTGCGGCATGATCCACGGGGTCCCGCGCGCGCCGCGGTGGTTGTCGGAGTAGCAGTTGAGAATCAGAATTCTTGGCTTGGGCATAGGCCGGGCTCGGTCCGCTGTGGTCAAACCGACAGCGCGGTCCAGGCGGATTTGGCGTTGCTATACCAGCGATGGCCAATTTCACACAGGTGATCCGTGTTCGCCAAGGGGGGCGAGTCCGAAGGCGACGAGGACCAGATACCGCAGCCCCGGATCGGCTGATTGTGCCACTCATCCCGCAACCATCCATCGCCCAGCCGCTTGATCAGGTCGACGTCCTCTTGTCGGCGTGAGGCAATATCCATTTCGGCGATGCGGCGAAAATCCTCGGCGCTCCAGCCGGCGGGAACGCTCCACTGGCCCGTGGCGCGATCGATGACCGGCTGAATCACCGGATTCATGCGCACAATCGCGGTGTCGGTATAGGGGCAGCAGGAGACGTCGGCCGGCAAGCCGCCGTCGAGCATGAGGTGGGCAATGAAAGTGTGCGCATCCGGAGGATCGGCGATGATGGTCTTGCCCACCTTGACCAACTCCGGGAGAAAGCCGGTGCTGGCGCGCGACCGACACAGTTCGTCCGGGATCCCGTCGGTGCCGCATTCGGGCAGAAAAACCGTGCTCGTGCCCAGCGACAGGACGCCGATATCGCGACGCGGTACGCCCATGGCGATGGCTTCGACGACGCCTGCCAGCACCGGATTGTTGTAGCCGGTCATGGCGCCGTCCCAAAAGCGGCAACCATCGAATTCGGCGGGCTTGTCGAACCAGTTGATCGGTGCCGTACTCGAGGCATGCGCCGCTTCCGCCAGGGTCGCCCGCTGTTGCCGATGCGGGAAACTGGCAGCGGGGCTGCTGACGTCGCTACGCATCATGCGCGCCCGGTCGCGATCGAAGTCGTAGGTCACAAAAAGAAAGGACATGGTGGGTCTGCCCGGTTCGTCGCGCTGTATCCGCAGGGAAGCGATACTGTCATTGAGAATTCCGTGCAGGTTCTGCAGCGACGTGCGGCCCATCACCGGCAGTATGCGGTGCAGGAAGGCCAGCTTGCCTTTGGTAGAAAAGCGATGGCCAACCGGACTCGCGGGTGAAAAAACGCCGGTCACCAGCTGCAATAGACTTTGGTACCAGGGCAGGCGCCCAAACAGTGCGTGGCGATTGACCGGGTTGTCGAAGAGCTCGAAGATTTCGCGTGGTGCGTACCCTTCGATCAATGCCGCAGCGACGATCGCCCCGCCCGAGCATGCCGACACCAGGTCGAAATGGCTGAGAACCTGGTGTCCATCCTCCCCCGGGAAGAGATCATCAAGCACCTTTGCCTGAATCAAGGCAAAGGTACCACCACCATCGAGCGATAATATGCGGAAGGGTTTTTTGCCGGGCCTGGCTTCCATCGGCAAGGCGTCTGTCGGCGAGGCTTCCAAAGAGGTCCCCAGCTTCCTTTTTCTTTTTGGCGGTTTCAAGCAGGTGATATTATGCGGCAAATTGCGCAGGAGGGGTTGCGCAGCGTCTTGTTCACCGGGGGCGGAGACTGAACGGGCGCGTTCAGGCGGCGAACGCCGCCCGGGCCAGGACTCCGGCCATCTGACCGGCAACCGCGCGGCTCATGCGTCGCGTCCCGACGCCTGCTGCAACCAGTCGGCGTAGTCGCGGTGGGGCCCGGAACTCGCCAAATGGCTGCTGACCGAGGCATCTTCGGTCTGATCGAGAGCCATGCCAAGGATTTCGGACGGTGA
>LBIU01000712.1 GCA_000987445.1 Candidatus Accumulibacter adiacens
TTCGGGTCGAGCGCCGAGCACGGCTCGTCCATCAGCAGCAACTTCGGCTTCACCGGCAACAAGCGCGCGATGCAGAGCTTTTGCTGCTCTTCGAGCGACAGTTCTGTGGCCTTGCGCTTGAGCCGGTCCTTGACCTTGTCCCACAAGAGCACGGTGCGCAGCGACTCCTCGACAATTTCGTCCGCCGTGCCCGGATGTACGTCTCCGCCCCCCTTGGCGTGCAGGCGATGACTGAAGAGAATATTGTCGCGAATCGAAATGGGCAGCGGATTGGGGCGCTGAAAGACCATCCCCACCTGCTTGCGCACCTGGATCAGTTCGACGCCCGGGTCATAGATGTTCTGGCCCATGACGTCGATACTGCCCTCGATGCGCACGTAGCCGAGGCGTTCGTTGATGCGGTTGACGCTGCGCAGGTAGGTACTCTTGCCGCATCCCGAGGGCCCGATCATCGAGGTGATCATGCCCTGGCGGATGCGCAGGTCCACATCGTACAGGGCCTGAAAAGTCCCGTACCAGAGGTTGAGTTTCTTGGTGTCGATCGCGTATTCGGGAGCTGGCTGCAGCAGAGCAGCGGCTGGGGCGGCGGTCATCTCGTTGTGTCCTTCGTTGGCATTCTTCAATTGATTCGGGGCAAGCGCTGTGCGCAGAGCCCGCGGCGCAGCGCACGCGTGCTCCGCCGCCCGGCAGCGGAGCACGCGCCGGGCCGAGAGGCTCAGCCGAAACGCCCCTCTACATAGTCACGCGTCCGCTGGTCCTTCACCTCCCCGGTGAACAGATCCTCGGTGACCCCGATCTCGACGCACTCGCTGTTCAGGAAGAACGCGGTACGGTCGGCCAGACGCCGCGCCTGCTGCACCAGGTTGGTCACCAGAATGATGGTCACTTCCTTGCGCAACTCCTTGAGCACATCTTCGATGCGCATGGTGGTCACCGGGTCGACGGCAATGGAGAACTCGTCGAGCATCAGCAAGTCGGGCTCCTGCGACAGCGCCCGGGCGATCGTCAGCCGCTGCTGCTGGCCCCCCGAAAGCAGGCTACCGAGCGCGTCGAGTCTATCCTTGACTTCATCCCAGAGCGCGGCGCGGGTCAGACAACGCTGCACGATCACGTCCAGATCGGCCTTGTTGGTGACCCCCCGCCAGCGCGGCGACAGCGCGACGTTGTCATACACCGTCATCGGCAGGCCGACCGGCAGCGGAAAGACGACGCCAATGCGGCTGCGCAGCGCATAGACATTCTTGAGTTGCCGGGTGTCGAGGCCGTTGAACTGGATCTCGCCGTCCACGCGCATGCCGGTACTGAACATGTCCATGCGATTGATGGCCTTGAGAAACGAGGTCTTGCCGGCGTTGGCGGGACCAATGATGCCGAAGATCTCGTGCTCACGAATATCCAGGCTGACGTTCTTCAGGGCCACCGTCTTGCCATAGCTGATGGTCAGATCCTTGACCGCCAGTTTGATCGGAGAGTCACCGGAATCGTGACTGGCTTGACCGCCAAGGGCCGGCCGCTCGAGGGTGCTTTGCGCGCTTTGACTTACCATTTCTTCTTCCCCCTGAGCCACATGCGAAAGGCGATCGAAGCGCTGTTCATGGTCAGCACCAGCGCGATCAGCACCAGCGCGACACCGAAGGGAACCTCCTCGGCGATCCCGGGCACCTGCGTCGCAGCGACGAACAGATGCAGCGACAAGGCCATGGTCTGGTCGAAAACGCTCTCCGGCAGGAAGGGGGTGAAAAACACCGCACCGGTGAACATGATGGGTGCCGTCTCGCCAGAGGTGCGCGAAACCTCGAGGATCACGCCGGTGAGAATGCCGGTGATGGCGTTCGGCAGCACCACCCGACGGATCGTCTGCCAGCGTGTCGCGCCCATGTTCCAGCAGGCCTCGCGAAAGGCCTGTGGAACCGCCTGCAGCGATTCGCGGGTGGCGACGATGACCACCGGCATGGTCATCACCGCCAGGGTGAGACTGGCCGCCAGGATGCTGGTCCCGAAACCAAAGAAGATGACGAAGGCGCCAAGCCCGAAGAGGGCATGCACGATTGAAGGAACCCCCGCCAGGTTGATGATCGCCAGGTTGATGGTGCGCGTGAACCAGTTGTCGCCCGCATACTCGCTGAGATAGATCGCCGCGCAGACGCCGATCGGTACCGAGAGCAGCAGCGCCACCATCACCAGCCAGACGGTCCCCAGCAGCGCCGGCAGGACGCCGCCGGTGCGCATCCCGTCGGTAGGCGCGGTGAACAGGAACTCCCACGAGATCACGCCGCCACCCTTGGCCACCAGGGTCCCAAGGATCAGGATCACCGGAGTGATCAGCAGCAGGGTCATCAAACCGAAGAGTATCCGGTAGGAATTCTGGACGCGCTCGTTGCGTTTGTTCAGGTTGCTCGCCTGAAACATGACTGCATTAGCCGTTGTCATTTTTCTAGCCCTTGCGAATGCCGCGCACGATCAGGTCGGCGCTAAGATTGACGATGAAGGTGACCAGGAAGAGCAGGATGCCGATGGTGAACAGCGCCTGATAGTGCTCGCCGCCGACGACGGTTTCACCCAACTCCGCAGCAATGGTCGCGGTCAGCGCGCGCACCGAGTCGAAGACACTGTCCGGGATATTGACCGCGTGCCCGGTGGCCATCAGCACGGCCATCGTTTCGCCGAAACCGCGGCCGACGCCGAGTAGAACGCCGCCCAGCAGGCCGTTCTTCGCCGCCGGCAGCACCACCTTGTAGGTCACCTGCCAGCGCGTCGCACCCATCGCCTCGGCCGCTTCGCGGTAGCGATCCGGGACCGCCTTGAGCGCGTCCTCGGCGATCGAGGTCATGATCGGCGCAGCCATCAAACCGAGGATGATGCCGGCGTTGAGCACGCAGAGCCCGACCGGGACATCGAACCACT
>LBIU01000713.1 GCA_000987445.1 Candidatus Accumulibacter adiacens
AGCGTGCAACGGCTCTCGACGAGCACGGCCTACGCCGACCTGCAGGTCGAATCCTTTGCCGCGCCAGCGACGGGCTTCTCGGGCGAGCAGATCAGCATTGCCTGGCAGGTCGTCAACCACGGCAGCGCCGACACCGACGGCGACTGGAACGACCAGCTCATCATCAGCAGCGATGCGCTCATCGGCAATGGCGACGACATCGTTGTCGGCAGCTTCCGGCACAGCGGTGGCCTGCAGAGCGGCGAGAGCTACGCGCACAACGCCACGCTCACCCTGCCGTTCATCGCCCAGCGATCCGGATTCCTCGCACTGCGCACGGACGCCGACCAGGAAACGATCGAACCCGATACCCGGGCCGATAACAGCCTCAGCGCCCCCTTCGCGCTGAAGAGCCCGTTCGCCGACCTGAGCGTGCTCGAGGTCACGGCACCCGCCCTTGCCGTCAGCGGCGGAAGTGCCGACATCCAATGGAGCGTGCGCAACGACGGCAACGCCAACAGCGATCTGGCGCTGTGGCACGATCGCCTGCTGCTCTCGTCCGACGCCACGGTCGACAGCGGCGACATCGTCGTGGCCAATGTTCCACACGCCGGCACGCTGGCGCCCGGCGAAAGCTATCGCGGCGAGTTCACCGTGACCCTGCCGGGCGTCCTCAGCGGCAACTACTTCGTTCTCGTCGACAGCGACTCCGACCGCCGGGTCGCGGAGAACGGCCACACTGCCAACAACCGCGCTGCCAGCACGACGCCGCTACGCATCGCGCAGACGCCGATTGCCGATCTGGCGGTCAGCGAAGTCGTCGGGCCGACGATTCTGCGTCCGGGCGAGAGCGCCAGCATCAGCTACCGCACCCGCAATGTCGGAAACGCGGCCATCGGCACTGCCGACCCGGCCAACCCGGTCAACATTTCCTGGCGTGACCGCATCTACCTCGACCAGGGCGCCGCCGGGCTACGCGAAGTCGCGAGCGCGCTCAATTCCGAGCCTCTCGCGGCCGGGGCCGGGATGTCGCGTACCGTGAGCCTTACGCTGCCGACGGCGACCGCCGAAGGCGAATTCCGCTGGCTGGTCATTGCCGATAGCGACGACAGCATCGACGAGCTCACGCCAGATAACAACCGCGCCACCTCGGCAGCAAGCGTGCGTATCGTGCGCAGCGACCTCGCCATCAGCCAGGTCGATTATCCCGGCCAGCTGCAGTCCGGCGCGACCCTGCATCTCGAATGGCAGGTGGAAAACCTCGGCGCCGCAACCCTCGGCAGCTGGACCGACCGCGTCACGCTGAGCCGCGACGGCGTTTCGGTCCTCTCCGCCGAGCGTTCGCGCAGCGGCCCTGTCGACACCGGCGCGAGCTACCTGGGCAGCGCTGATCTGCTCCTCCCGGTCGACTTCATCGGCGACTACGAGCTGGTCATCGTCAGCGACGCCGACGCGCAGCTCGCCGAGCGCAGCCGCAGCAACAACCGCTTTGCCGCGCCGCTGCGTGTGCAGCTCGCGCCCTACACCGATCTGGTCGTCGACGAACTGACGCTGAGCCCGGAAGGCGCCCTGCAACCCGGGGAGACCGTCACCGCCCACTGGCTGACGAGCAACCAGGGCAACAAGGCCGCCGAGCAGCCGTGGAACGAACGCCTGGAACTGCGCAATGCCGACAGCCAGGCGCTGCTCGCCAGCGTCGACCTGGCCAGCGACGGTCCTCTCGCCGCCGGCGCCAGCCGTTCGCGCAGCGC
>LBIU01000714.1 GCA_000987445.1 Candidatus Accumulibacter adiacens
CTCCAGACTGAAGCGGGTAGTCCATTTCAAACAGGCAAAGGAGAGAACCATGACAAACGAAGCAAAGTGCCCGTTCGCGGGCGGCGCTGGCAGCCACACTGTCTCCGGGGCGCCGACCAACGCCGCTTGGTGGCCTCAGCAACTGAACCTGAAGATGCTGCACCAGCAGTCCGAGAAGTCCAATCCCATGGCCGACGCGTTCGATTACGCCGAGGAGTTCAAGAGCCTTGATCTGGATGCGGTGGTCAAGGATCTGCATGCCTTGATGACCGATTCGCAGGACTGGTGGCCGGCCGACTACGGCCACTACGGGCCGTTCTTCGTGCGCATGACCTGGCATGCCGCGGGTACCTACCGCATCGCCGACGGACGGGGCGGCGCCGGCACCGGCGCGCAGCGCTTTGCTCCGCTCAACAGCTGGCCGGACAACGGCAACCTCGACAAGGCGCGCCGCCTGCTCTGGCCGATCAAGCAAAAGTATGGCCGCAAGCTCTCCTGGGCCGATCTGATCGTCCTCACCGGCAACGTCGCGATGGAGTCGATGGGCTTCAAGACCTTCGGTTTCGGCGGCGGTCGCGCGGACATCTGGGAGCCGGAGGACCATATCTACTGGGGCCCGGAAACCACCTGGCTGGGTGACGAGCGTTACAAGGGCGACCGCGAGCTCGACAATCCGCTGGGCGCCGTGCAGATGGGCTTGATCTACGTCAATCCCGAAGGCCCGAACGGCAAGCCCGATCCCCTCGCCTCGGCGCGCGACATCCGGGAGACCTTCGCCAGAATGGCGATGGACGACTACGAGACGGTTGCGCTCACCGCTGGCGGTCACACCTTCGGCAAGGCGCATGGCGCGGGCGACACCGCCCAGGTCGGTCGCGAACCGGAAGGCGCAGGCATCGAGGAGCAGGGCCTGGGCTGGATGAGCCGCTTTGGCTCCGGCAAGGGTGTGGACGCGATAACCAGTGGTATCGAAGGCGCCTGGACTCCCAACCCGATCCAGTGGGATGGCGGCTACTTCGAGACCCTGTTCGGCTACGAATGGGAACTGACCAAGAGCCCGGCCGGCGCCCACCAGTGGCAGC
>LBIU01000715.1 GCA_000987445.1 Candidatus Accumulibacter adiacens
GCCAGGCAGGCGGCGGACAGCGATAGGCGCCCGCTCATCCTACGCTCCGAATTCTGATATGCGGGGTGACGGTCAGGCGTTCGCGGCCGGGCTCGACGCCGATTTCCTCGTCGTCGAGATAACAGCCCGGGTCTTCGGCCCAGGCGTCGCCGGTCAGCTGTTGCGCACGCACACGCGTGTTGCCGTTGCAGATGTCGAAGTGCTGGCAGTCGCCGCAGCGCCCCGAGACGCGGCGCGGAAACCGTTTCAAGCCGGCCATCAGCGGGTCGGAGACATCCATCCAGATTTCCGAGAAAGGCCGCTCACGGATGTTTCCGAGGTTGTAATGCCACCACATGGTGTCCGGGTGGACATTGCCGAGATTGTCGATGTTGGCCACATTGACCCCCGATGAGTTGCCGCCCCATTGCGCCAGCCGGGCGCGGATGTTGGCCGCCCTGTCGGGGAAATTTTTCTTCACCCAATACAGGAAGTAGACCCCGTCGGCGTCGTTGTTGCCGGTGGTGAACTCCTTGTGCAGGCCGCGCTGCTGATAATCCCAGCAGGTGTCGAAAAGCAGATCCATCGCCCAGCGCGTCAGCTTGTGTTGCGCGTCGTCCTTGCGGTTCTTGTTGCCGCGGCCGGCGTAGTTGAGGTGCGAGAAGTAGAAGCGATCGATGCCTTCGTCCTCGACCAGTTCGAGCAGGCGCGGCAGATCGTGCGCATTGTCCTGGGTCATCGTGAAACGGACGCCGATTTTCAGACCCAGGTCGCGGCATAGACGAATGCCTTTCAGCGAGGCTTCGAAAGCGCCTTCCATGCGCCGAAACTTGTCGTGCGTCGCACCCATGCCGTCGAGCGAAACGCCGACATAGTCGAAGTCGCACTCGGCGATGCGCGCGATGTTCGTCGCGTCGATCAGAGTTCCGTTGGACGACAGCCCGACGTAGAAGCCCATCGCTTTTGCGCGTCGGGCAATGTCGAAGATGTCGGGGCGCAGTAGCGGCTCCCCGCCGGAGAGAATCAGCACCGGAACGCGGAAGCGCTTGAGGTCGTCCATCACTGCGTAAATCTCTTCAGTGCTCAGCTCGCCGGGGAAGTCCTTGTCGGCCGAGATCGAATAGCAGTGCTTGCAGGTCAGATTGCAGCGGCGGATGAGATTCCAGATGACCACCGGCGCCGGCGGGTTCTGCTTGGCGCCGGGCTGCTTGGCTGTCACGAGTTCCTGCATGTACTGGGAGATTCGAAACATCGTGTGCACTTCCCGAAAGAAAACCGTGTATTAGAGAGCAGGCTCGGCGTTTGGGCCTTGACGTGGATCAAGCCCCGAGCATCCGTTGGCGAGCCATTTATCGGCCGTAGCGCTGGTCAGGCGGCTGTTTGCCGAGCGGAGGAAGTTGCATTCTCGCCTTCGTTTCTCCGCTCGGCAAGTGGTGACCATCGATCCCTCGATTGGCGCGCTTGCGGTTGGCATTGGCCTTGCGCATTTGCGCCGCAGTTCGCTTCCCCGAGGCGCGCGAGAGGCCTTTTGCACGGCGCTGGACGCCTGCTCACGAAGCGTCGAGAATAGGCGCTCGACGCGCGTGGCTGCGCCGGTGGGAGTCATGGGCATGGTGGGAGT
>LBIU01000716.1 GCA_000987445.1 Candidatus Accumulibacter adiacens
CGAGCTGTTTTAGCGGGGGGCGGGCGACCGGGGCCGCCTCGCCGCGAGCTGCTTCGTGGTACTTCAGCACCCTACGGAAGCAAGGCCTTTTCGATGCCCTCGACGAGCGCCTGCACGGCTTCCTTGACCGCGCGCGACCTCTCGTCGTCAGGCAGCATGGCGATCAGGAACTTCAGTTGAGCCGTCGCCGAATCGCGCTCACGAGCGCTGCCCAGGCGCTTGAGAAGCGCGATGTAGTCAGCGCTCAGCGCCGCCAGTACCAGCCCCTCGCCATCGTTGATGCTGACCGCGGCACGCCCGTCGTAACAGGCCCAGAGCGCGTCCACCCTTTTCGCCTCGACTTCCGCCAGGGCGTGGAAGAAACTGCGCTCTTCCGCAAAGCGGCGGCGCGCGTTTTCGATGGCCGCCTGCAGCCGGCTGGAAAGCGCTGTCGAAGACGCGTCATCCTCGCTGGGCAAACCTCTGGCTGCCAACAGAAGGCCGCCGTCCAGGGCATTGAGGAGCGGGTAGTAATCCCACTCCCCATTCTGTTGCCGGGCATGTTCGGCGGCCTTTCGGTAGGCCGCGCACATCGCGCTCAGGGATTTCTCGAGCCGCTTCTCGTCGCCAGCCGCGAGCTCGATCTGGGCACGGCGTTTCCAGTACGAGCCAAGCAGCGACAGCCGCTCGACGGTCGGACCGATGGCGATCAGCAGTTGCAGTCGTTGCGAGCCCTGCTGCATGTAGTTCTCGCCGAGCGCATGCTTCTCTTCGTCCTCGCCGCCACACAGGCTGGCGCCGTAACGGATTTCCAGGTTGGCAAGCTGTTCGAGCGCCTTCAGACTGGAGCCGGCGTCTTCCATGAGCAGTGCGGCACGGTAGTGGCCGATGGCACGCTCGCTGTCGCCGAGATCGGCCCAGACGCTGGCGAGTTTTTCCCGAACGCTGGCGTTCTGAAACTCGGGACCGCGCGCGGCGTTCTCGATCGCTTCGATCTCCTTCCGGTAGTAGTCCTTTCTTTCCTTCACCGTGGCGTCGGGCAGACGCGCCCCGAGCCTGTCGAGATCGGCGACGAGATGGCTGGCGTGGACGTAATCATCGGCTGCCCGGTCGCCCGCCTTGCTGCCGGGGAACTGGTAGCGCTCATCGCCGTAAGCCTGGTAGGCACCCCAGGTGTTGCTGTGCGGGTGCCCCTGGTAGGTGGCGGCGCGTGCCTGCCGCAGTGCCTGTCCAAAACGCTCGCCGCGCAGCATCGCCGCGTAGAACGCCTGCGCGAAGGTGGCCGCAGCGCCATCATCCACGGCCCAACCGGCAGCGATGACCGCCTTGCACCCCATGGCAATGAACTGCGTGGCCAGGTTGGCCGCCAGTTCG
Organism: Candidatus Accumulibacter adiacens; assembly: GCA_000987445.1. Classification (GTDB taxonomy): domain Bacteria; phylum Pseudomonadota; class Gammaproteobacteria; order Burkholderiales; family Rhodocyclaceae; genus Accumulibacter; species Accumulibacter adiacens. The sequence continues at coordinate 1,354 of LBIU01000716.1, forward strand.
CCCCAGCACGAGCGCGCGTCTGCCGCCGTGCTGCCAAGATGGCAGCAATTGATGAAGACGAATTCGGGTACCTGCCGGAGCTTGTCCACCTGCGCCGGGGTGAGATAGGTCTTGGGGCCGAGCACCATGCCGGTGGGGCCATCGTCCCCTTCCCGCACGACACCGTGGCCGGCCAGATGCATGAAGCGATAGCCGCCGCAGAACAGGGCCTCGAAGACCTGCTGGGCATTGGCGCGATAGAGAGCCGTGACC
>LBIU01000085.1 GCA_000987445.1 Candidatus Accumulibacter adiacens
CCTCGCCGTTGCTTCCTCTTGCGCGAGCGCCGTTCCGCTGCTTCTGTCCAATCCGGAAGTTGAAATTAACTCGCAGGTAAGAGATACCGCGATTCCTTTCGGCTTCCTCATGATCACGATCACAGGCGAGTTCAGGCTACCGACCCTTGCCGCGGATACTTCCGTCACACACGTTTCCTACTCGCTCAATGGCGACTTCGGTGGTGTCGTCTGGCGCAATGACAGGGCCGGGAGCACCATGGAGGCGAATGTAACTATGGACGCCAACCTTACCATGCATTCTCCGGCGCGCACATTCGCGGCGGTCGTGGAGCAGACTTCGGTCAGGTCAAGTCCGCTCAACGGAATTGGGCTGACGACGCACCTCGATAATTACGATCCGGAAACTTACAATCCGCCGATACTCTGGTACGGGGTCAGCGATCTAATTGAGGGTAGCCAGTATGATCAGGGCGGCTACGTGCCGATCTACGGGGAATTCCGGGTATGGGCAGCCAGCTCGGTATTCGGCGCGCCGTCCAATGTTGCTTCTTCTGCGGTTTTTGCAGGTGGAATCTCACTCAACTATGAGTTCGTCGACGATGCCGCGTCGGCTCGTTCCCCTCGTACCCTTGCCTCACTGGTGTCCGCCATTCCAACGACGCCGCGCTACTACGTTGAACGCATCATCGACGGAGATCCGGACATGCCCGACGACCTGCGGGCGCTGATTCCCGACTACATACTCGCTCAGGAAGCGGATACGCCCGTTCCGGAGCCATCTACCCTTGCCTTACTTGCGCTCACGATTCCCGGCCTCCTTCGGCGTCGCACTGCTAGCGCCCGGGGTACTCGGCGGCGAACGGGTCCTGAAGAATTCAGTCAGCGAGGGTAAGACCAGTCACTGGCGAGGCAACGTCGAAGCAGCGGTATCGGGTGACGAACTGGTCGGAGTATGACCGGCCGCTGGTCAATCGGGGCAACCTGACGATCTGGTTTGCTGACAATGGAAAGTGCGCCAGCACGGAGTCGGCAAGCGCCGCACCTGGCGCAAGATCCACCTGGCCGTCGACGAGACAAGCAAGGACATCATCGGCATTAAAGTGACGACGGCCAATTGGGGCGACAGCGAAGTGTTCCCCGGACTGCTTGACCAGGTCAAAGGCGAAATCTCTCAAGTGTCCGCCGATGGCGCCTGCGACACCAACGCTTGCCATGCCGCCATTGCCGACCGCGACGCCCGTGCGACCATTCCCCCGCGGGACGGCGCCGTTCCCTGGGGCGACGATCATCCACGCGACGGTATTCTCAACGACATCGCCACCAAGGGCAGCGCTGGCCGGAAGAACGATAGCGACTAACACCGGCGCAGCATCGCCGAGAACATGATGTACCGGCTGAAGCAATTGGGCGACAGCCTGTACTCCCGAACCTTCGAGCGGCAAGTGACCGAAGCGCACGTCCGCGCCGCCATCATCAATACCTTTACCTATCTGGGCATGCCGCAACCCGTCGGGGTTGGGCAAATGGTGCCTGCCGCATGAAGTAAGACGGGGATAGAGAGAGTTCGCGCCCAAAACGGCCAGATTAATCATTCGGGATATTAGATGACCCTAATAGTGCACCAACACCTCTCAGATCGGATGCCGCGTGGAACTATGACACCCATGTCGAACCTAATCTTACGATGGGGTTCCGTTTCCGGAGGCTAGGGGATGAAACCCACCGTTATTTGCAAGGCGGCGGAGTAAAATGGGTAATGAGCCACATCTCGGCATTCAATGTAATAGCAGTCAACTCCCATTTAAAAATGAATGCAATGCCTTTAG
>LBIU01000086.1 GCA_000987445.1 Candidatus Accumulibacter adiacens
CGGCTTTCGGTTTCCTCAGCTTGCGCCTCCTGGCCGGGCCGGGCGATGCCGTCGACCTCGACAAGCTGCAGCTTTTTGACGGTACGGGCCGGCAGCTTCTGCACAACGGGGAGTTTTCCGACGGGCTGGCGCGCTGGTTTTTTGCCGGTCGTCACTACTTCGTGCCTTGGCACATCGACAACCTCTTTCTCGAAGTGCTGATTGACCAGGGCGTCAGCGGCCTGCTGCTGCTGCTGGCCCTGCTGGCGCTGGCCTGTGCCAACCTCCTGCGCGGTCCGGGGCGCAGCCATGTCCTGGCCCCCTATCTGCTGGCCGCATTGACTGCGTTCATGGCGGTCGGCGTTTTTTCCAGCCTGCTGGACATGCCGCGGACTGCCTTCCTGTTCTTCTTGCTGCTATGCTTTGCCCTGTTCCTGAACGGGCAAGCCGTTGCCGACCCTCGTGCAGCGCCGTCCGGCCCCCCTTAAGGGGCCCTGACAGACACCGCAGCTTGTAGCGTTCTTTGCTGTGGCTGGGCGATAATCATCAAAAAAAACAAAATATATCAAATTGTTACTGCGCATTGTCAAGGCGCGCGTTTGGTATTCGCAGGGAGTTGCAGGGGATGTCCTACAGGGTTTCACCTACCGCTTGTGTATTCGGTCACGGTCTTGACGTCGACCCGCTGATAACCTTTGTTTCGTGAGATTCGCTGAGCTTATCGCCTATCGGGGTGATGTTCGGCCGGTCAGTTATCAACGAGAAGTTGTCGGATTTGTGCTTGCAAGGGGTCTATCGTGATCAAGGTCTTCAATCATTGGTTTTATCGGGCGACCATTGCCCGGGTGGCGATCGATCTGATGTTCCCGGTGGTCTGCGTGATCCTGGTTGCCGTTTGGGTCGGTCGTGGCGGCGAACTCGCCCTCGAGAAGGTCGCGTTCTATGCGCTGATCTTTGCGCTGATGAGCATTGCCTTCAACGCCTGGCTAGGTATCTATCAGCGGGTTCATAACCGTACTCGGGCAGAGACGCGGGCGCGTGCCGTGCTGTCCCTGTACCTCGCCATTCCATTGGCCTACGTGGTGTTTTCCCTGCTGTCGGTAGCCGAGGTCGATCGCGGCTTCATGCTCTTGTCCGGCCTGGCGGCACTTTTTGCGACCCTGCTCCACCGCGTCCATTCGGCGCACAGCCGCACCGGCATGCTGCTCAGTCACCGAGTGCTGGTTTTTGGTGCCGGCGACGAGGCCGAAAACGTCGGCCGCGTGTTGCGCAAGTCGGATCCGGATATCGAAATCGTGGGTTTCTATCCCAGTCCGACCGACACCGAGATCGTCGTCCCTGCGCAGGTTCTGCTGTCGCGCGAGATGTCGCTGTCGGATACGGCTCATTCGCTGAAGGTGGACGAGATCATCGTTGCCGTACGTGAGCGGCGCGGGGGCGCGCTTCCCCTGCGCGAGCTTCTTGACTGCAAGCTCTCCGGCGTCAGGGTCCTCGATCTGGCGAGCTACTTCGAACGTGCACTCGGACAAATCCGGATCGATTCCCTGCGCGTCAGCTGGCTGATCTTCGGCGACGGTTTTCGGCAGAGCTGGCAGCGGACTGGCGTCAAGCGCCTGTTCGACATCTTCGCCGCCGCTGTCCTCTTGCTGCTCGCCGCACCGGTGATGCTGCTGACCATGTTGCTGATTGTCCTCGAAGACGGGTTTTCGGTGTTCTACCGCCAGGAGCGGGTGGGTCTCGACGGCCGCCTGTTCAATGTCATCAAGTTTCGCAGTATGCGCAAGGATGCCGAGGCTGATGGCCGGCCACGCTGGGCGACGGCCAACGATGATCGTGTGACGCGCGTCGGCAGGATCATCCGCAAGCTGCGCATCGACGAGTTGCCGCAACTGTACAGCGTGTTGAACGGTGACATGAGTCTGGTCGGCCCGCGCCCCGAACGCCCGTATTTCGTCGATCAACTGACTCGCGACGTGCCCTTCTACGCGGTACGCCACAGTGTCAAGCCCGGGGTGACCGGTTGGGCACAGGTCAGCTACCACTACGGTTCGACGGTCGACGATTCCATCCAGAAGCTGCAATACGATCTGTTCTACGTCAAGAATCACAGTCTCTTCCTCGATATCTTGATTCTCTTTCAGACGGTCGGCGTGGTGTTGACCGGCAAGGGCGCTCAGTGAGCTTCCTGGCGATCGTGGTAGGCTGCGGATGGTTGCCAATTCGGGAGGCTTGTCGGTCATGATGGACAGCAAGATGGCGATGATTACTACCTGGAGTTACGGGCTGGCCGGACTGCTGGCCGCTCTTCTGGCCCTCTATCTGGCGGCGGGTTGGAAAGTCGGGGGTCGCAGTCGCGCGATGTTCCTGGCCGTCAGCCTGTGTGCCGTGTGGGGACTGCTGGGCATGGCTTTCGCGGTGACCCATAACGTGCTCTTCCTCGCTGGCAGCATTCTTGCCGATTCCGTGCGCTTCGGTGGCTGGTACCTGTTCCTGATCCTGCTGATGAAACCGGACGCGACGGACGGTGCGCAGCCTAGCGCGCGTTTCAACTACCTGGGCGGCATCGCCCTGCTGCTCGTTGTCTGCGGCTTTGCGGCACAGCTCCTGGTGGTCACCGGCGTGGACCTGCCGCTCTCCGCGCAGCGCATTTCCCTGTTCTCATCCCTGGCAATGAGCGTCTTCGGTCTGGTCTTGCTGGAGCAGCTGTTTCGCAACGTCTCGCCCGACTTTCGCTGGAGTATCAAACCGCTGTGTCTCGGGCTCGGCGGCACCTTCCTGTTCGATCTCTACCTCTTCTCCGATGCGCTGCTCTTCAACCAACTCGACGCCGACGCCTTCAGCATCCGCGGTTTCGTCCATGCGGTAAGCCTGCCGCTGGTCGCCTTGTCGGCGATCCGCAGTCACGACTGGAAGCGCCGCCTGGTGATGTCGCAGCGCGCCGCTCTGCAGTCGGCAACCCTGGTCATCGTTGGCCTGTATTTGCTATTCATGGCCTCCGCCGGCTACTACGTTCGCCTGTTCGGTGGCGAATGGGGGCGGGCTCTGCAGTTGGCGCTGCTCTTTGCGGCCCTGCTGGTTCTCGTCGCGCTGACCTTTTCGGGTTCCATGCGGGCGCGCTTGCGGGTCCAGGTCGGCAAGCACTTCTTCAGCTACCGCTATGACTACCGTGAGGAATGGTTGCGTTTCACGCAGACGCTCTCGTCGCAGGATGGCTTCTCGGGAATGGGGCGGCATGCCGTGCGTGGTCTGGCCGACATGGTCGAGAGCCCCGGCGGGGCAATGTGGTTGAAGGATCCGTCGGGCCGCTTTTTCGCACAAGCCGCGTGCTGGAACTCGCCGGTGTCGGCGGCCACCGAGGATGACGGCAGTCCCTTGTGCCGCTTTCTGCTCGACAGCGGCTGGGTGATCAACCTCGAGGAGTATCGCTCTCTGCCGCGGCGCTATGATGGTCTGGCCCTGCCGGCGTGGCTGGTCGAAGTGCCAAACGCATGGCTGGTGGTGCCGCTGACCACCGGCAGCGAGCTGATTGCCTTTGTCGTGCTGTCCACCGCGCGCACCCGAATCGACGTCAACTGGGAGGTCAACGACCTGCTGAAGACCGCCGGTCGGCAGGCGGGTGCCTTCCTGGGCCAGATGCAGGCCAGCGAGGCGCTGCTCGAAGTGCGCAAGTTCGACTCCTTCAACCGCATGTCGGCTTTTGTCGTCCATGACCTGAAGAACATCGTCGCGCAGTTGTCGTTGATGCTCAAGAACGCAGAGCGCCACCGCGACAACCCCGAGTTCCAGAAAGACATGTTGATGACCGTCGAAAACTCGGTCGAACGCATGCGCCAGTTGATGCTGCAATTGCGCGAGGGCGCGACGCCGCTTGATGGCCCGCGGGGCATCGATCTGGCTGATGCAGTGCGCCGCATCCAGACTGCCAAGTCTGGCCAGGGACGTGAGGTGGAATTGACCATCGAGGAGAAACTGGTGGCCCGCGGCCACGAAGACCGCATCGAGCGCGTCATTGGTCATCTCGTTCAGAACGCGCTGGAGGCCACGGAACAGGGCGGACGGGTGTGGATCCGGCTGGCTCGGCAAGGGAACAATGCCCTGGTCGAGGTCGGCGATAGCGGCCACGGCATGAGTCCGGAGTTCGTTCGCGAGCGCTTGTTCAAGCCTTTTCAGACCACCAAGCCAACGGGAATGGGGATTGGCGCTTACGAGAGTTTCCAGTACGTGCATGAGTTGGGCGGCAAGCTGTCGGTCGATAGCGCTGTCGATGTCGGCACCCAGGTAGCCCTGTTGTTGCCATTGTTTGACGGAAGCTCGACAAAGACCTCCGCCGATTTACCTGAGGAGTCGGAATGAGTTCCGAAAAACTACCTAATCTGCTCATTGTCGAAGACGATCGAGCGCTGCAGAAACAGATTCGCTGGGCGTTCGACCAGTACGAGACCCTGACCGCTGACGACCGCGAGAGTGCGCTGGCGCAGATTCGCCGTTACCAGCCACCGGTGGTGACCATGGACCTCGGCTTGCCGCCCGACGCCGACTCCGTTTCCGAGGGATTCAAGCTGTTGGAAGAAGTACTGACCCTGGCACCGGACACCAAGGTCATCGTACTCACCGGTCAGAATGATCGCGCCAATGCACTGCGGGCGATCGGTCTCGGCGCGTATGACTTCTTCGCCAAGCCTTTCGAGATCGAAATGCTTGGCCTGACGATTGATCGCGCCTACCGCCTGCACGAACTGCAACAGGAAAACAAGCGCCTGCAATCGATGCAGCAGCCCGATGTGTTGTCCGGCTTGCTCACTCGCGATCCATCCCTGCTGCGTGTCTGCCGCACCATCGAGCGGGTGTCGGTCAGCGATGCGACGGTCTTGCTGCTCGGCGAAAGCGGCACCGGCAAGGAGATCCTGGCGCGCGCCGTCCATGAGTCGTCGGCGCGGCGCGGTGAGCGCTTCGTGGCCATCAACTGCGCGGCGATTCCCGAGAACTTGCTGGAAAGCGAACTCTTTGGTTATGAGAAGGGCGCATTTACCGGCGCGGCGCGAATGACGCTGGGCAAGATCGAGACCGCCAACAACGGCACCCTGATGCTCGACGAGATCGGTGACCTGCCGCACTCGTTGCAGGCCAAGCTGTTGCGTTTCCTGCAGGAGCGGGTGGTCGAGAGGATCGGCGGGCGCCAGGAGATTCCGGTCAATGTGCGCATCGTCTGCGCGACGCACCAGAATCTCAAGACCCTGATCGCGGAAGGCGGATTTCGTGAGGATTTATACTATCGCCTCGCTGAGATCGTGGTAAATATCCCTCCGCTGCGCGAACGTTCCGGCGATCCCGCTCTATTGGCGCATGCCTTTGTCAGACGCTTTGCCGAAGAGCAGAATCGCGGCGCGATGACCCTGCGCGAAGATGCCGTGCGGGCGATCGAAGCACACCCCTGGCCGGGCAATGTGCGCGAGCTCGAAAACTGCATCAAGCGGGCGGTGATCATGGCCGACGGCAATCAGATCACCGCCGACGATATCGGCTTGATGACCGCGGAGGCGCCGGACGCGCTGCCGCTGGATCTGCGGCAGGCGCGCGATGACGCCGAACGGCGGGTCATCATCACCGCCATGGCACGCGCCGATGGCAACGTGGTCAAGGCCGCGGAACTGCTCGGAGTCAGCCGCCCGACACTGTACGACTTGATGCACCGATTTGGACTCAAGTAGCCTGCTCATCAATTTCAACCACTTCGTGGGGATATCTATGAATACGCGTGACTCATCAATGCAGCGGCTGCGTAAAGCGGCAATTTCGGGTTTGCTGGCCGCTCTGCTCCTGGCCGGCTGTGGCGGCGATGACCCCGAAGCCATGCTCGCATCGGCCAAGGAGTACCTGGCCAAGAAAGACGCCAAGGCGGCCTCCATTCAGCTGAAGAACGCCTTGCAGCAAAAGCCGGATCTGGCCGAGGCGCGTTTTCTGTTGGGCAAGGCGCTGCTTGAAGCCGGTGACGCGGTCGGCGCGGAGCTTGAGCTCCGCAAGGCGCAGGGCTACAAGTACCCAGCCGACGAAGTGACGCCGCTGCTCGCGCGCAGCATGCTGGCGCTGGGGCAGGCGGACAAGGTGACTGAGGAGATGGCCAGCGTCGAACTGTCCACGCCGCTGGCCAAGGCCGACCTGCAGACTTCGCTGGCGATCGCTTACTTGGTGCAGAACAATTCGGCGCAGGCCGACGCCGCTTTTGCGGCAGCCATCGCGGCGCAACCGGGCTACCCACCGGCTCTGCTGGGCCAGGCCAGGCTGAAGGCAGGCCAGGGCGAACTGCCGGCGGCGATCGGGCTGGTCAACACGGCCATTGAGGCGTCGCCGGAACTCCACGAGGCCTGGCAGTTGAAGGGAGACCTCTTGTTGGCCGAGGGCGATGCGGCCGGCGCGATGCTGGCGTATCAGAAGGCTATGGAATTGCGCCCCACCTACCTGCCGGCGCAGGTGGCGATCATCAGGCAGTTCCTGGCGGAAGGCAAGCTCGATGAGGCGGCCCAACAACTGGCGGTGATGAAGGGCATCGCTGCAGGCCAGCCGCAGACGATTTATATGCAGGCCCTGCTGGCCTACCAGAAAAAGGATTTTCCGGCGGCCAAGGAAGCCGTCCTGCAGCTGTTGAAGCTGACCCCGGACAGCCCCCTTGGCCTGCAATTGGCCGGGCTTGTCGAGTACGAGCTGAAGGCCTATCCGCAGGCCGAAAGCTATCTCCTCAAGGCGCTCCCGGGCACGCCCGATCTCAGTGTTGCGCGGCGCGTCCTGATTGCCACCTACCTGCGTAGCTCGCAGCCTGGCAAAGCGCTGGCTGCGCTCACGCCGGTGCTCGATAAGATCGAAAAGGATTCGAACATGCTGGCCTTGGCGGGCCAGGTGTACGTTCAGAACGGCGAAATCGAAAAAGCGGGTGAGTACTTTGCGAAGGCTGCCACTCTCGACCCGCAGAACGCCGGCAAACGAACCTCTCTGGCGATGGTCAGCCTGGCGAAGGGTGACAGCGAAGTGGCCTTCCGCGACCTCGAGAAGGTCGCCGCCGCCGATCCCGGCAACCGCGCGGATCTGGCACTGATTGCCGCCTACCTGCAGCGTCGTGAATTCGATGCGGCGCTGACGGCTATCGCCAGTCTTGAGAAAAAGCAGCCCGATGACCCGCTGGTGCACAACCTGCGTGGCACGGCGCTACTCGGCAAGCGCGATCTTGCTGGTGCGCGGGCGAGTTTCGAGAAAGCCATGGCTCTGAATGCGACCTATTATCCGGCGGCGGCCAACCTGGCCAATCTGGATATCGTCGAGAAGAAGCCTGACGAGGCCAGGCAGCGTTTCGAGAGGTTGCTGGCCAAGGATCCAAAGAACATGCAGGCGCTCCTGGCGCTCGCGCAGCTGCGTGCCAAGGAAGGCGGTACGACCGAGGAGGTGGCAGCTCTGATCAACCGGGCGGTGAGCGCAAACCCGGCCGAGGCCACGCCGCGGCTGGCTCTGATCGGTCTCTATCTTGGCAAGAAGGAGACCAAGAACGCACTATCCGCGGCCCAGGAGGCGGTCGCCGCCTTGCCGAACGAGGCCACTGTTCTCGACGCGGCCGGACGTGCCCAGCAGGCGGCCGGAGAATATAACCAGTCTTTGGCCACCTACGCCAAGCTGGCTGCGCTCAAGCCCGATCTGGCCTTGCCCTATCTGCGCATGGCCGAAGTCGAAGTCGTCGCAAAGAACAAGGAAGCGGCCTTGCAGAGCCTGCACAAGGCGCTGAAGGTTGCGCCCGATTCGCTCGAGGCACAGCGCGGAATCATCATGCTCGAACTCGATGCCGGTCGCCTGCCGGAGGCGCTCGCTGTCGCCCGTGCCGTCCAGGCACAGCGCCCGACGGAGCAGGTGGGCTATATTTTCGAGGGCGATGCCCATGCCGCCAAGCAGTCCTGGGGCGATGCCGCAACGGCCTACCGTCTGGGGCTCAAGCAGGTTCCCGAGTCGACCGAGCTGGCCATCAAGCTTTACGCGGCCCTGTCCGTTGCTGGAAGCGTGGCTGAAGCGGACAGCTTTGCTCAGACCTGGCTCAAGGGTCACCCCAAGGATGCCCGCTTCCGCCTCTATCTGGCCGAAAGAGAGACCGCGCGCAATAACTATGGCGCCGCGGCCAAGCTCTATCGGGGCTTGCTCGAGGCGCAGCCGGAGAACGCCGCGCTACTCAACAACCTCGCCTGGGTGACTGGCCAGTTGAAGGACCCGAAAGCCATCGAGTATGCGGAGAAAGCCAACAAGTTGGCACCGAAACAACCGGCAGTGATGGATACTCTCGGCGTTCTGCTGATGGACAAGGGGGATCAGGCACGCGGGCTGGCGCTGCTCAAGGAGGCGGTGGAACTGGCTCCGCAGCTGGGCATGATTCGTCTCAACTATGCCAAGGCGCTGATCAAGGCCGGACAGAAGAACGAGGCCAGGAGCGAACTTGACCAGCTTGCCAAGTTGGGTGACCAGTTTGCGGCGCAGGCCGAAGTCGCCGCTTTGCTCAAGGGGCTCTGAGCGCAAACGTTTGTTGGTAAATGATAGCGAGAGGATGAAAAGCAAAATGGCTACAGTTGCTGTGGTTGGTCTCGGTTATGTGGGTTTGCCGCTGGCCGTCGAGTTCGGGAAAAAGCGCCGCACCATCGGTTTCGACCTCTCAGCCAGTAAGATCGCGCATTATCGACAGCACCTTGATCCGACCGGCGAGGTCAGCAGCGCCGACCTCGAGGCCGCCACGCAACTGGAGGTGGGAACCGATCCGGCGGCACTGGCGGAAGCCGATTTCGTGATCGTCGCCGTGCCGACGCCGGTGGACCAGGCGCATCGGCCGGATTTCGGGCCCTTGATCGGCTCCTCCGAAGCCGTCGGCAGAAACCTCAAGCGCGGCGCGACGGTCGTGTTCGAGTCGACCGTCTATCCCGGTGCGACCGAGGAAGTGTGCATTCCAATCATCGAGAAGTTCTCCGGGATGAAGTGGAAGGAAGACTTCTTCGTCGGTTATTCGCCCGAACGAATCAACCCCGGCGACAAGGAGCGGACGCTCACAAAAATCGTCAAGGTGGTCTCCGGCGATACGCCGGAAACCCTTGAACGGGTCGCTGCGATGTATGGCGAAATAATCACGGCGGGTGTTTTTCCGGCGTCGAGCATCAAGGTGGCCGAGGCTGCCAAGGTCATCGAGAATACGCAACGCGATCTCAATATTGCCCTGATGAACGAGCTGGCGATCATTTTCGATCGCGTTGGCATCGATACCCTGGAAGTGCTCGAAGCCGCCGGCAGCAAGTGGAACTTCCTGCCTTTCCGTCCCGGTCTGGTCGGCGGCCACTGTATCGGTGTCGATCCCTATTATCTGACCCACAAGGCCGAAATGCTCGGTTATCACCCGCAGGTGATCAACGCCGGGCGGCGCATCAACGATGGCATGGGGAAATTCATTGCCGAGCAGACGATCAAGCACATGATTCGCAACGGCCTGCCGGTCAAGGGCGCACCGATCATCGTTCTGGGCCTGACCTTCAAGGAGGACTGCCCGGATCTGAGAAATTCGCACGTCATCGACGTGATTCGCGAGCTCGAGACCTACGGGGCGCTGGTGCTGGTGCACGAACCGGTCGCCGATGCCGACGAAGCGCGCCACGAGTACGGTGTCGAGTTGACGCCCTGGGAGCAATTGCCCAAGGCAGCGGCGATTGTCGCCGCCGTCGCGCACCGCGAATTCAAGCAGCGGCCATTGGCCGAGATTGCCGGCAAGCTGCAGAAGGGTGGTGTCCTGGCCGACGTCAAGAGCATTTTCAGTGCCGCGGAACTGACTGCCCAAGGGGTGACCGTGTGGCGGCTGTGATGTCCCCGGCCGCCTCGCCGACCGCCCTGGCGGCCGTCGAGCAGCGCTTGTTGGCCCGGCCGGCGCGCTGGCTGGTGACCGGCAGCGCCGGTTTCATCGGTTCGCACCTGGTCGAGAATCTGCTTCGCCTCGGGCAGACGGTGGTCGGTCTCGACAACTTCGCGACCGGGCATCATCGCAACATCGACGAAGTGCAGTCGCTGCTCACTGCCGAGCAGTGGCAGGGTCATCGTTTCATCGAGGCCGACATCTGCGATCCCGACGCCTGCCGCGAGGCATGCAGCGGCGTCGACTATGTGCTTCATCAGGCGGCACTGGGTTCGGTACCGCGCTCGCTGGCGAATCCGCAGGCCACCAACGCCGCCAACATCGACGGCTTTCTCAACATGTTGGTGGCCGCCCGCGACGCGGGCGTCAAGCGCTTCGTCTATGCCGCCTCGAGTTCGACCTATGGTGATCATCAGGCGCTGCCCAAAGTCGAAGACACGATCGGGCGACCGCTGTCGCCGTATGCGGTCACCAAGTTGGTCAATGAGCTCTATGCGGAGGTCTTCGGGCGCTGCTATGATTTTCCGTCGGTCGGTCTGCGCTATTTCAACGTCTTCGGTGCGCGCCAGGATCCCGAGGGTGCCTACGCCGCCGTCATTCCCCGCTGGACGCGTGCCCTGCTGCTCGGGGAAGCGGTGACGATCAACGGCGACGGTGAGACCAGTCGCGATTTCTGTTTCGTGAACAATGCCGTGCAGGCCAACCTGCTGGCCGCGACGAGCGATGATCCGGCGGCGGTCAATCAGGTCTATAACGTCGCCGTCGATGACCGTACGACCTTGAACCGGCTCTTCGAAATCCTCCGCGATGCGCTGCTCGACATTCGCCCTGGCGTCCGTCAGGTGCAAGCCGAGTACGCGGATTTTCGAGCCGGCGATGTGCGCCACTCGCAGGCCGATGTCGGTAAAGCCAGGCGCCTGCTCGGCTATCTGCCCAGCCACTCGCTGCAGGCGGGGGTGCAAGTGGCGATGCCGTGGTATGTATCCCGTTTCGCCCGGCCGGGCGGTGGCGCGCGATGAAAGCGGCCGCTATTCGCGCTGCGCTGCTGCGCCTTGGGGCGATGCTTTCTTGCGGGCTGCTGGCGCTTGCCGTGGCCGTGACCGCGACGGCGGCGGAAAAGGCCGGCCAGACCGAGCAGGGTGAGGCCGTGCGGCTGGCGATGCGCACCGAGGCGCTGCGTTACGAGCACGGTGAAGGGGTGCCGAAAGACCCGGCGCGGGCGGCGCGACTGTATTGTGAAGCGGCCTTGCTCGGCGACGCCGAGGCGCAGTTCAATCTCGGCTGGATGTACGCCAACGGTCGCGGCATCGAGCGCGACGATACGCGCGCCGCCTACTTTTTCGCTCTGGCGGCAAAACAGGGACACGAACAGTCGCAGAAGATGTTGCGCTTCGTCGGCGAGCCTGGTTCCAAAATGCCGGAATGCATGCTGCCGACGCTTCTTGCCGACGACGGTCGCGATGTGCTGATCGCCCGCAGCGAGGCTCAGAAAGTCGTTTTCGGTCTGGTCAGGCAGCTGGCCCCCGAGTATGGCGTCAGTCCGCGCCTGGCCCTGGCGGTGATCCGCGCCGAGTCCAATTTCAATCCGCAGGCGCTCTCGGAGAAGAACGCACAGGGCCTGATGCAGCTGATTCCGGATACCTCGGCACGCTTCAACGTCAAGCAACCCTTCGACCCCGAGCAGAACCTGCGTGGTGGTCTGGCGTATCTGCGCTGGTTGCTGGCCTATTTTGAAGGCGACGTCAGCCTGGTTGCGGCGGCCTACAACGCCGGTGAAGGGGCGGTCAATCGTTACCGCGGTGTACCGCCGTACGCCGAGACGCGCGGCTATGTGAAGCGCATCATGAGCCTTTTCAAGCGCGAGGCGCATCCCTACGATGCCAGCGTGACGACGCCTTCGCCTGCCTTGGAGCGCATCCGCCTGACCCAGGGAAGCTAGAGAGCAGGCCTGCTGCGCCGCGGTGAAAAACTGCGCCATGCGGCCGCACCGAAGGCGGGTTGCGCACCATCACTGCCCGTGTCATCAAGCGATTGATCGTTGGCAAAGGAATATATGAGCGTCTGGTCCCGAATACTTTCCCTGGTGAGCAAGCGCCACGACCGCTTGCCGGGTCGCCGGCAGCTGGCGGCCAGGGCGCTGGCCCTGTCGTGGCGCGGCAGTTGCGCCGGTTCGCTGGCCGGCTTGCTGTTTTTCGCCGCGCCGGTGGCGGCGGACCTGCCCGAGGTGATCGATCGCGTAAAACCGTCGATCGTCGTCATCGGCACCTATCAGCTGACGCGCAGTCCGCAGTTCATGATGCGTGGCACCGGCTTTGTCGTCGGCGACGGCCATCATGTCGCGACCAATTCGCACGTCCTCCCGGACAAGATCGACGAGGCGGCAGGGGAGCGCCTGGTGATCATGGCGCGCCCGGCGGGGTCGTCGCTGCAGCGGCGCGAAGCCCGCTCGGTGGCGGTCGACAAGATCCACGATCTTGCCCTGCTGCGGGTCGACGGCCCGCGCATGCCGGCGCTGCGGGTGCATGACTCCGAGCGGGTACGCGAGGGCCAGGCAGTCGCGTTTACCGGCTTTCCGATAGGTGCCGTGCTCGGGCTGTCGCCGGTGACGCACCGGGGCATCATTTCCTCGATCACGCCGATCGTTCTGCCCAGCCCGAATGCCCGCAATCTCAATGCCAAGGTCATCGCTCGCCTGCGCCGCGGCAGCTTCGACATCTTCCAGCTCGATGCCACGGCCTATCCCGGCAACAGCGGTGGCCCGCTCTACGAGGTGAGCCGTGGCGAAGTGGTCGGGATCATCAACATGGTCTTCGTCAAGGAGAGCAAGGAATCGACGCTGAGCAAGCCATCGGGGATCAGCTTTGCCATTCCGTCCGAGTATCTGACGGACCTGATGCGCGACGCCAACCTGTAGTCGGGGCGTCGTCGGGACGCAGTATTCGCGTTCAGGGTGCCCGCTTCTGGTAGCATGCAGCGCTGCTTCCGACGATCCGCGCATGACCGCCTTGCTTTCCGAAGTCTTCTCTGCCGATGGCCCCCTGGCCAGCGGTGTTCCCGGCTATCGGCTGCGCACTCAGCAGCTCGAACTGGCCGAGCGCATTGCTGCCGCGATGGCCGACAACAGCGTGCTGGTCGCCGAAGCGGGCACCGGCACCGGCAAGACCTATGCCTATCTGGTTCCGGCCCTGCTCTCGGGGGGCAAGGTGATCGTTTCGACCGGGACCAAGAACCTGCAGGATCAGCTCTTCTCGCGCGACATCCCGACCATCCGCAAAGTGCTCGAGGCGCCGGTCCGGGTGGCACTGCTCAAGGGCCGCGCCAACTACCTCTGCCACTATCATCTC
>LBIU01000717.1 GCA_000987445.1 Candidatus Accumulibacter adiacens
GCCCGTGCTTGACGCCGGAGGTTTCGATCACCAGCACTGTGCCGCGAAGCTCCAATGGTGAGATTTTGCTTTCGCGCAACGGTTGGGGGATGGTGAAGGAAAAGCCCCCCTACTGCTGACGCAGATTGCTGGAAAGCTGCATCGGGCGAATCATGGGGCAGGGACGACGGCAGGATCTTGAAACACCGAGAGAAACGGCTTGCACCGGCGATTTCATAGCACTATAGTACTATCGTGCTATACACCGATAGCGGAGAATGCCATGCACACCATCGAGATCGACTTCGACGTCTTCAAGAGATTGACCGTAATGCGCGAAACTGAAACTGTCACCTACAACGACGTCCTTCGTCAGGCCCTTGGTATGGCTTCGGCTTCACCAATTCCGGCGCATGCGAAGACAGAGCCTCAGTCATTGGATTCGCGGGCATCCTCTGGCTCTTGGACAACAAAGGGGGTCACGTTCCCAGCAGACACGGAGTTTCGTGCCAGCTACAAAGGAAAGACCATCCATGGCCGTGTCGAGGCAGGCGCGTTGGCCGTAACCGGCAAGCGTTACGAATCGCCATCTGCAGCAGCCGTGGCGATTACCGGCAACTCGGTAAACGGTTGGGTTTTTTGGGAATGCAAGAAACCGGGGAGTGGATCGTGGCAAATGATCAAGTCACTTCGCAAGGGGTCGTGACGTTTGAGGGCCACGTCAATCCGAACGTACGGGCCAGGCACAGTGCGCGCATAGCGGGGTAACATCTGACATCACAGCAACTCCGTCGGGGTTTCCCATTCACTCACCGGCGGCGGCGTTAGGCGCCGGAGGCCAAACTCCGCCTGCACCTGTATAGACAAACGACATACACCGCGCCAGACCTCAGACATGAAGACGTTTCGCTGGGCCACACAAAAGGGTCCGGTCGTTTCTTCTTCCTTCGATTGCTGAGAACCAGATGCATACCACGACAACTCCTGACGCACGCCGTCCAAGATCTTGATCTCAGGATTACCACGACATGCCAAGCATTGGCAATATCCCCGGAGCGTATCGCCTGTTTTTCTACAGCTTTGATTGCGGCGAACCGAGGCACGTGCATGTACAACGCGACAAGCTGGTCTGCAAGTTTTGGCTGGATCCAGTTTGTCTCGGCAAGAACGCGGGATTTCCGCCAAAGGAACTCAACGCGATCAGAAAGCTGATTCAACGGCATTTGCCACGAATACTGGAGGCTTGGGATGAACACTGCGGATAACGTGACGGAACCTCGGCTGCTGGCTGTTCAAGTCACCGATGATGAAATCGTTGGCCACCTGATGGATGGGCGCACAATCAGCGTGCCGTTGGCTTGGTCCTGGAGATTGTCGGAAGCGACGACGGAACAGCGCCAGGGTTTCGTAATTCTCGGCGACGGCCAAGGCATTCACTGGCCGGAAATAGACGAGGACATCAGCGTGCAGGGCATGTTGCATGGATCTCCAGCGCGCCGGCCGTACAGGCACGCCGCCTGACGATCCGGAAATGTTGCTCAGGCAGTTTTTTCTCCTTTTCTGCTCTCGAAAGAGACATGAAGCGACCCTCTCCGTCGCAGTGCTTCAGTACTTGACCGCCGCCCCCTTCCAGGACTCGTCCCTCGGTCGCGCCCGGGCCATGGCCTGTGCCGCTGAACACCAGCCGTCGCAGCCGTTGCGCCCCGGGCGACCGCGCAGCAGATTCAGCAGCCCCTTGCACCTGGCGTAGAAACGAAAGAAGCGCAGCACGAATGCCTTCTCGGCAGCGGTTGGTGGATGGGCGCAGCACACCAGTTTGTCGTCGACCATGCCGCGGTCGGTCTGCGTCACCGCGCCCCAGGCCTTGACCCGTATGCGCGTACCGACGGGCAGGCGCGGCCCGAGTACCAGGGCATCCAGGAGATCGCCTTCGAGCCCCAGGTAGTTCGGCACCGAGCCGTAATTGAACGGACAGGGAAAGGGCGACACGAAATCGATGCGACCTAGCGAGCCGCGTTTGAGAAAGCTGCCGCGCGGCACTTCGATTATCACGTCCAGTTCCAGTTCCGGGGACTCGCTGGCCACGGCGCCGGACTGCGCTGATGGTATCGTCGCATCGGTCATCGGGC
>LBIU01000718.1 GCA_000987445.1 Candidatus Accumulibacter adiacens
TCTTCAATCGCCGCGGTGAATTCAACGCCCGTGCCGTGGTCAGCGACCGCGTGCGGCCCGGTGTCGCGATGGCGACGTCGATCTGGTGGCGCAAGCTCTCCCCCGACGGGCGCAACTGCAATGAAGTAACCAGCCAGGCGCTGACCGACATGGGCGGCGGCGCGACCTTCTACGATTGCCTGGTGGAAGTCGCCCCGCTCTGAGCACTGCGCGGGCCGGCTCCCGGCGGCGCCGCAGCGTGCGACGGCCGATTCCTATTGACTTCTGGCGAGAATGCGATGAACCATGCGCTGTCGATTGATTCCGGATAGCCGCATGTTCCCCGACACCTTGCGTGGCATGTTCCGCATTTTCCCTCTCCCGCGCGGCGTGGCCCCCCGTTGATGACCGTCAGCGCAAGCCGTCCCTTCGTCGCCAGCGGGCGCGCCTGGCTGTTTGCCGTGGTCGCTGCGCTGCTGGTGCTGGCGACCGAACAGGTGGTCGAGCACTACGCGCAACAGAGCGAGCTGGAGGAGGAACGGGGCGACGTTCTCAATCGTCTGTCGACCGTTCGCGCCCGTCTCGAAGGCGTGGTCAACATCAATCTCTCGCTGGTACATGGCCTGACTGCGGTCATCGAGTCGCGACCGGACATCGATCAAGCCGGTTTCGCGGCCATCGCCGATGGCCTAGTGGGCACACGCTACGCCTTGCGCAACATTGGTGCTGCGCCGGACCTGGTGCTGTCCCTCATGTATCCGCTCGAAGGCAACGAGGCGGCGCTGGGCCTCGACTACCGTACCCATCCGCAGCAACGCGAAGCCGCGCTGCGCGCCCGCGACAGCGGCCAGACGGTGATCGCCGGGCCGGTGGACCTCGAGCAAGGCGGGGTCGCCATCATCGCGCGCAAGCCGGTCTTCCTGCCGCCTCTCCTGCCGGGCGGGGAAAAGCGTTTCTGGGGGCTGGTGTCGGCGGCGATCGACGTCGAAACGCTCTATCAGCGGGCGGGCTTGCGCGACGCCGACCTCGGCCTGCGAGTGGCCCTGCGGGGTCGCGACGGCAGCGGCGCGGGCGGCCCGGGGTTCTTTGGCGACGCGGCCCTCTTCAGCGAAGACCCGGTGACCGTCGAAGTCACGTTGCCCGGCGGTGGCACCTGGCAGATGGCGGCCATTCCTGCCGCTGGCTGGGGACGTCGCGACACGGCTATCGTGCTGCTGCGCACGATGAGTTATCTGTTGGCCCTGCTGGC
>LBIU01000719.1 GCA_000987445.1 Candidatus Accumulibacter adiacens
CCCCCGCGGCCTGCGGGGAAGCTTCCGGCGCCGCTTCGTCAGCCAGCATCAGGCGACGGGTGGCCGGCGTCTCAAGGCTTATCCGTCCCAGCAGGCCGTCACGATAATCCTGCAGCAGCACTTTCGCGGCCTTATCGAGATCCGCGGCATCACCCCGCAGGCGCAGGCCACGACGCGCAGCAATCCGCTCGACGACATCGACGGCGTCGAGCTTCGCGAGTTCAGCGCTGGGCAAGCCGTAGCGGCTGGCCAGCAGTGCCGGGTAGCGCGCCAGCAACAGACCGGCAAGAAAGCCCGCCACTTCTTCATCGATCACCGCATTGCGACCGATGGCATTGCAGGCGGCGAGCATCAGGCCGTCGCTCGGATGGTCGATCTTGGCCCACATCAGCCCCGGCATGTCGGTGATTGTGTGACGAACATCGAGCGCCAAGGTCTGCTGCTGGCGGGTCACCGCCGGTTCGTCGCCGACCTTGGCGATCTTGCGCTTGAACAGGACATTCATCAGTGTCGACTTGCCCACATTGGGAACGCCCATGATCAGCATGCGCAGCGGTTTGACGTTGTCGTTGCGGTGCGGCGCCAGTGTCTGGCACAGCGTTGGCAGGCGCGTCGCGTCGCCCGGCTTGCGGCACGACAGCGCAACCGCGCGCACCCCCTGCTGCTTATTGTAATGATCGATCCACGCCCGGGTCGCCGCGGGGTCAGCCAGATCCGCCTTGTTGAGCACCTTCAGGCACGGGCGCTGACGCTGCAGGCGAAGCTCGCGGACCAGCGGATTGGTGCTCGCCTCAGGCATGCGTGCATCGAGCAACTCGATGACCACGTCGATCGACAGCATCGTCTCGGCCGCTTTCTTGCGCGCCGCGTTCATGTGTCCGGGAAACCACTGGATGGCCATGAAAATCCAAAGACTGACTGAAGGAGCGGCCATTATCCCACCGCGCGGCCCCTTCTGCCGCGCTTCTGCCACCCTTCTGGCAGGGTTCAGCAGCCGTTCCACCCCTGCCGCCGCTTTCACCACAGCCAGAGTAGTGCCGAAGGCGCTAGAATATCGGCCTATCGTCAATCAGCCTTAGGACACACTTGCCGCCGATCCCCGAAATCAGGCCCGAGCAGTCGCTCGAACTGCTCAAGGAACTTCACCTCCTGACCCGCGACGGCAAGCTCAACCAGGACAGCCGGCGCAAGCTCAAGCAGGTCTACCACCTGTTCCACTTCATCGAGCCACTGCTTGCCGAACTCGTCGCCACCGACAGCCACCTGACCCTGGCCGACCATGGCGCCGGCAAATCCTATCTCGGCTTCATCCTCTACGATCTCTTCTTCAAGGCCAGGGAC
>LBIU01000720.1 GCA_000987445.1 Candidatus Accumulibacter adiacens
GCCGGAATCCAGAACCCACGCCCACCCTCGCAGCACACGCCGAGCCGGGCACACGGCGTCCGCTGCCTCATCACACGCCGCACTGGGTACCGGCCTTCGCCGGTACGACGGCGTGGGGCCACCGATCAGGTTCGATGGAACCTCATACGCTCGTCATTCCGGCGAAGGCCGGAATCCAGATCGGCGCCCGGCGCTGAACCAACGTGCGCTGCAGGCAAGGCCGCGTGGTCGAGCCGTCTGTGGCCTTGCCACCGCAGAGCGTGCATCCAAACTCACACGCCGCACTGGGTACCGGCCTTCGCCGGTACGACGGGCTGGACGGCTGGTGCCTGTTCTCCGCTGCGGCGCCGGCATGACGGGCTGGAAGGCCCGTGCCTTTCCGCATCTCAGTGCCCGCACCAACGCCGCCAACCCGAAGCCCGCCCACCGCAAGTCCAACCCGCTCGTCATTCCGGCGTAGGCCGGAATCCAGATCGGCGCCCGGCACTGAACCAACGTGTGCTGCGGGCACGGCCGCGTGGTCGAACCATTTGTGGCCTTGCCACCGTCGAGTGTGCATCCAAACTCACACGCCGCACTGGGTACCGGCCTTCGCCGGTACGGCGACATGGGGGCACCGATCAGGCCCGGCGGCGCCCCACCCACTCGTCATTCCGGCGAAGGCCGGAATCCAGATCGGCGCCCGGATATGAACCAATGTGCCTTCCAAGCAAGGCCTGTGGTCGAGCCGTTTGTGGCCTTGCCACCGCAGAGCGTGCATCCAAGCTCACACGCCGCACTGGGTACCGGCCTGCGCCGGCACGACGGGCTGGACGGCTGGTGCCCGTTCTCCGCTGCCATGCCAGTACAACGGGCTGGAAGGCCCGTGCCTTTCCGCATCTCAGTGCCCGCACGAACGCCGCCGGCCCGAAACCCGCCCACCGCAAGCCCCACCCGATCGTCATTCCGGCGAAGGCCGGAATCCAGAACCCACGCCCACCTTCGCAGCACGCGCCGATCCGGGCACACCGCGTCCGCTGCTTCATCACACGCTGCACTGGGTACCGGCCTTCGCCGGTACGACGGAATTGAGACGCTGGCGGCTATCCTCCGCTGCCGTGCCGGTACGACGGGCTGGAAGGCCCGTGCCTTTCCGCATCTCAGTGCCCGCACGAACGCCGCCGGCCCGAA
>LBIU01000721.1 GCA_000987445.1 Candidatus Accumulibacter adiacens
TGGCGCAGCAGTTTCTGAACATGCATGGGCGTCGTCGCTGTGCCTAGCGTGGCGACAGCGTTGCCGATTCCGTGCTGTGCCAGGGCAACGACATCCATGTAGCCCTCGACGACAATCACCGTATCGCTGTCGCGTATGGCGGTGCGCGCTTGCGGCAGGCCAAACAACTCACGGCCTTTCTCGAACAGCGGGGTCTCGGGGGAATTCAGGTATTTTGGTTCGCCCGCGCCAAGGACGCGGCCGCCAAAGGCGATCACTTCGCCCTTCTGGTTGACGATCGGAAACACGACCCGGTCACGAAATCGATCGTAGAGGCGGCCTTCCTCGTTCTTGATAACCAGCCCTGCCAGCTGCAGTTCGGCGTTGTCGTAGTCGTCGAAAGCGGCGGCCAGGCCTTTTCCTCCTGGCGGTGCATAGCCGATGCCGAAACGGCGGGCCAGTTCACCGCTGACGCCGCGCTCCTTGAGGTAGCGGACGGCGCTTTCCGAGCACTTGAGCTGTTCGTAGTAGAACCTTGCCGCCTGCGCCATGCGCTCGGCGAGCGCCGGCAGGCGCGGACCGTTCTGTGGTGCGTTCCGTGGTTCGTCAGGAAGCGGTAATCCACAGCGGCTGGCGAGTTCCCGGATTGTTTCCACGAAGCCGCTGCCCGAGTAGGCCATCAGGAAGCCGATGGCGGAGCCGTGCGCGCCGCAGCCGAAGCAATGGTAGAACTGCTTGCTCGGACTGACCGTGAATGAAGGGGACTTCTCGCTGTGAAATGGGCAGCATGCCGCGAAGTTGGCGCCGGTCTTCTTCAGGGGTACGTAGCCGTCAATCAGTTCGACGAGGTCGATGCGATGCAGCAGATCCTGAATGAAGGCGTCAGGGATCATCCGGGGCCCCTTGCGACTCCCAGTCGGCGGTCTTGGTACAGGCCGGTCAGGCGCCGGTCAGGCGGGTCTTCACGAGCCGCGAAACCTCGCTCATGTCGGCGCGCCCGGCCAGTTTGAGGCGCAGCTGCGCCATCACCTTGCCCATGTCGGCAGGGCTGCTGGCGCAGCTTTCCGCGATGGCCTGGGAGACCGCTGCGACGAGCTCCTCCGCCGACAGGCCTGCGGGCAGGTAGGCGCCAAGGAGGTCAGACTCGAAGCGCTCCGCGTCGGCGAGGTCATTGCGCCCTGCTGCTGCATACTGGGTGATCGAATCCCGGCGTTGCTTGAGCATCTTGCCGATGACCGTGACGACCGCGTCGTCGTCGAGTGCAAGGCGCTCGTCGACCTCCTTCTGCTTGATCGCCGCGAGGAGCAGACGCAGGGCGCCAAGCGTTTTCGCGTCACGTGCGCGCATGGCGACCTTGACGTCGTCGTTGATGCGTGTTTTGAGGGTCATAGCCAAGCACCTCCAGCTCTGCGCAATTGTTGTGCGGAGCGCGGCCCGAAGGTGGCTCTGCGCTCACCGACTGCGCGTTTCAGGAACGGCAAAAGCCGCCCATCTCCAGACGGGCGGCCGTCAAAACGACGCAGACGATCTCTAATAGAGCTTCGGGGGCAGGGTCTGGCTGCGCATGCGCTTGTGATGGCGCTTGACCGCGGCGGCCAGCTTGCGTTTGCGCTCGGCGGTGGGCTTCTCGTAGAACTCGCGCGCGCGCAGTTCGGTTAGCAGGCCGGTTTTTTCAACGGTACGCTTGAAGCGCCGGATGGCAACTTCGAAAGGCTCATTTTCTTTTACACGAATGGCAGGCATAGACTCATCCAAAGTTTCAGGTGGGCATGGTACAGCGTAGCCGCGCATTATATACATGCCCGCCGTGTAATGCCAAGAGTCATTTTCGCAAGCAGGGATCCGACACTCGCGCGTGCTGCGCTGAGCGAAGGTTCCAGGATCAGGCCTTCTCCTTGGGCGCGCTTCCTTGCTCCGCTGTCGGTTCGACCTTGGGCCCGGGAGCAGGACTCTGCGGGCGACGGATTCGCACCTCGTGGATGCGTCGCCGGGAGGCGCGCTCGATCTTTACCTCGAGCCCTTCGAGGATGAGGCACTCGCCTGCCGTCGGAATCCGCTCGAGATGGGTGATTATCCAGAGGTTGGCCGAGTCGTAGGGCTTGCCGGCGAGTTCCTGGCCGAAGTATGCCTCGAGGACGCGCAGCTCGGTTGTGCCATCAACGACCAGCTCATTGCCTCCGGACTTCATGAGCAGCGCCTGATCTCCTTTCGGGGCCTCGTTGTCGTCGTAGATGTCGCCGACCAGTTCTTCAAGGATGTCCTCCAGCGTGAAAATGCCGAGCAGGCCGCCAAATTCATTGACCACCACCATCAGCCGCTCCTTGTCGGCCTTGAGTACGTCGAGAAGGCTGTCGACCGGTTGATTGGGCGGGACGAAGAGAGGCTCGCTGCCGGCGTCCTTCAGGGGTTTGTCGAGATTGCCTTGCGCAACCTCGCTGAGCACTGTCTGCAAGGTGATCACGTGGTTGATTTCTTCCGGATTTCCGGAGTGCAGCGGAATCCGGTAGTGCGAGCCGGCGATGATCTCATCCAGCGCGTCGCCGATGCTGCGATTGCCGTCGAGCGAGAAGATCTGGTGCCGATGCACCATGATGTCGCTGGCGCGTAGGGTACTGAAATCGAAGATGCGCCGAATCATCAGGTGTTCACCAGCCTCGATCGATCCTTCCTGCGTGCCGTGTGCGGCCAGCGCGATCAGTTCCGATTCGGTGACGCTGGGATCCTTGGGTGGGCTGGTCAGGCTGTGCATCCAGTGGATGAGTTTCTCCAGCGCCCAGACCAGGGGAAAGAGCAGCTTGCCAAGCACTTCCAGCGGCTTTGCAGCAACAAGTGCGACCACGATCGCGTAGCGCGAGGCGTAGGTCTTCGGGGTGATCTCGCCAAACACCAGCAGCAGCAGGGTGATGGCGCCGACAGCGAGGCCCGGGCCAAGGTGGCCGAAATGCTCGGTGGCGACCACGGTGGCCAGCGCCGCGGTGCCGGTGTTGACCAGATTGTTGCCGATCAGGATGATCACCAGCGTGCGGTTGAGATTGCTCTTCATCCGGTGCAGCGTCTTGGCGCCGAGCCGTCGTTCGGCAAGCAGCGACTCGGTGCGTGCTCGGGAGAGGGACGTGAGGGCGGTCTCCGAGCCCGAGAAGAAGGCAGAGAGGACGAGCATGATCAGCAGCAGGAACGCTTCAAACACGGTGAACAGACTCCCAAAGTGGGTCAGGTACGGGCCACGCTGAGCTGCGAAGTGGCCAAC
>LBIU01000722.1 GCA_000987445.1 Candidatus Accumulibacter adiacens
ATTCCGAATTCCGACTACCGAACAGCCGACACTTTCTTCATCATTACTCGACACGGAGACAAGCATGGACCAATCGAATCGTTACGCCGACCTCAGCCTCAAGGAAGAAGCGCTGATCAGTGCCGGCAAGCATATCCTGGTGGCCTACAAGATGAAGCCCAAGGCCGGCTACGATTATCTGCAGGCCGCTGCGCACTTCGCTGCCGAGTCTTCCACCGGGACCAACGTCGAGGTGTGTACCACCGACGATTTCACGCGCGGCGTCGATGCGCTGGTCTATCTGATCGACGAAGCCAGCGAAGAGATGCGCATTGCCTATCCGGTCGACCTCTTCGATCGCAACGTCACCGACGGACGGATGATGATCGTTTCCTTCCTGACCCTGGTGATCGGCAACAACCAGGGCATGGGCGACATCGAGCATGCCAAGATCTATGACTTCTACGTGCCCGAGCGTGCCCTGCAGTTGTTCGACGGTCCGGCCAAGGACATTTCCGACATGTGGCGGATTCTCGGCCGTCCGCTCAAGGACGGTGGCTACATCGCCGGTACGATCATCAAGCCCAAGCTCGGGCTGCGCCCCGAGCCCTTCGCCAAGGCCGCGTACCAGTTCTGGCTCGGCGGCGACTTCATCAAGAACGACGAGCCGCAGGGCAATCAGGTGTTTGCGCCAATGAAGAAAGTCATGCCGCTGGTCGCCGACGCGATGAAGCGCGCACAGGACGAGACCGGGCAGGCAAAGCTCTTCTCGGCCAACATCACCGCCGACGATCACTACGAAATGTGCGCCCGTGCCGACTACATCCTGGAGACTTTCGGGCCCGACGCCGACAAGGTCGCTTTCCTGGTTGACGGCTACGTCGGCGGTCCGGGCATGGTCACCACCGCGCGCCGCCAGTACCCCAATCAGTACCTTCACTATCATCGCGCCGGTCACGGCGCGGTCACCTCGCCCAGCTCGAAGCGCGGCTACGACGCCTATGTGCTGGCCAAGATGTCGCGGCTGCAGGGTGCCTCGGGAATTCACGTCGGGACCATGGGCTACGGCAAGATGGAAGGCACCGCCGACGACCGGGCCATCGCCTACATCATCGAGCGCGAAGAGTATCAGGGCCCGGCCTACTTCCAGAAGTGGTATGGCATGAAGCCGACCACGCCGATCATTTCCGGCGGCATGAACGCCCTGCGCCTGCCCGGCTTCTTCGCCAACCTCGGCCACGGCAACGTCATCAATACCTCGGGGGGCGGTTCCTACGGCCACATCGACAGCCCCGCCGCCGGCGCGATTTCATTGCGCCAGGCCTACGAGTGCTGGCAAGCCGGCGCCGACCCGATCGAGTGGGCCCGGGAGCACCAGGAATTCGCGCGTGCCTTCGAGTCTTTCCCGGGCGACGCCGACACCCTCTACCCGGGCTGGCGCGACAAGCTCGGCGCACATCGCTAGAAGCCGCGGCGGTCAGGGCCAGGGCCAAGGTGACCACATTTGCGAACCCTTGCGTCACCACCCCACCGCCTGCCGGCCGATCGACTTCAGACCAGGGACAGCCACACCCACGGGAACAGGATCCGGCAATGACCGACAAGGAGCAGTTCAAGGTTCGCGAAGAGCCTTTCTATCAGCCGCAGGGCAATGAGCTTGCGCTCTACGAGGCCGCGTATGCAGCGCGTTTGCCGGTGATGGTCAAGGGCCCGACCGGCTGCGGCAAGTCGCGCTTTATCGAGTACATGGCCTGGAAGCTCGATCGGCCGCTGATCACCGTCGCCTGCAACGAAGACATGACCGCCTCCGACCTGGTCGGCCGCTACCTGCTCGAGGCCAACGGCACGCGCTGGCTCGATGGTCCGCTGACCACCGCGGCGCGCATTGGTGCCATCTGCTATCTCGACGAAGTCGTCGAAGCGCGCCAGGACACCACCGTCGTCATCCA
>LBIU01000723.1 GCA_000987445.1 Candidatus Accumulibacter adiacens
GTGCTGCGCGATATCGACCTGGCGACCCTGGCCGAGTTCATCGACTGGGGACCGTTCTTCCAGACCTGGGACCTGGCCGGCAGCTTCCCGAAAATTCTCGACGACCCGCTGGTGGGCGAGACGGCACGCGAGGTCTATGCCGACGCAAGGCAGATGCTGCAGACGATCATCGCTGAAAAATGGCTCAGCGCCAACGCCGTCTTCGGGCTCTTCCCGGCGAACGCCGTCGGGGACGACATCGAGATCTACGCCGACGACTCGCGCAGCAAGAAGTTGATGAGCTGGCACAATCTTCGCCAGCAACAGGAGCGCCCGGCCGGCAAACCGCACTATTGCCTGAGCGATTTCGTCGCCGAGCGGGGTACACCGGACTGGCTGGGCGCTTTTGCCGTCGGCGCCGGCTTCGGCATCGAAGCCAAGCTCGCCGAGTTTGCCGCCACCCACGACGACTACCACGCGATCATCCTGAAAGCGCTCGCCGACCGCCTCGCCGAAGCCTGTGCCGAGTGGTTGCACGCGCAGGTACGCCGCGATTACTGGGGCTACGCCAGGGACGAGACGCTCGACTGCGCAGCCCTGATCCGCGAGGACTACCGCGGCACCCGGCCGGCTCCCGGCTACCCGGCCTGTCCTGACCATACGGCCAAGCGGGCGCTTTTCGCGCTGCTCGACGCGCCCGCCAACACCGGCATGGGCCTCACCGAGAATTTCGCGATGACGCCGGCGGCGGCGGTCGCCGGCTTCTATCTGGCGCATCCGCAGGCGCGCTACTTCGCGGTCAGCAAGATTGCCCGCGACCAGCTCGAAGACTGGGCCGGGCGCGCCGGCCTCAGCGTCGGCGAAGCCGAACGCTGGCTGGCACCTCTGCTCTAGGCGACTGAGCGGGCGGCCAGGCAGGCGACGAGGCGCAGGGGAGGGGCAACGGTGAGCGCGTCAGGGCTGCCCGACTTCGTCGAGCACGACGTCGACCTCGGCACACGAACGACCCTGCGCCTGCCGGGCCGGGCGGCCTTGCACGCCGAAATCCGCCACGGCAGGCAACTGGCCATGCTCGCCGGCAAGCAGACGCCGCGCCGCTTCGTCCTTGGCGCCGGCAGCAATCTGGTGTTGACCGGCGACTTCGATGGCCTGCTGCTGCAAATCGCGATTCGCGGTCGCGAGCTGATCGGCGAAGACGAGGATGCCTGGTACGTACGTGCCGGTGCCGGCGAGAACTGGCATCAACTGGTGTTGTGGACGCTGGCGCAGGGCTGGCCCGGTCTCGAAAACCTGGCGCTGATTCCCGGCACCGTCGGCGCTGCGCCGATCCAGAACATCGGCGCCTATGGACTGGAAGTCGGCGAGCGCCTGCATGCCCTCGAAGCCATCGACATGGCCACCGGCAGAGCGCTGCGACTCGATCACGCCGACTGCCGCTTCGCCTATCGCGACAGCGTTTTCAAGCAGCAAGGCTGGCACCTGAACGGACAACGGGTGATCACCCGGGTGACTTTCCGCCTGCCGAAAGCCTGGCGGCCGCTACTCGGCTACAGCGATCTCGCCGCCGCACTCGAAGCGCAGCGCAGTGGCGAGGCGAGGGACGCGCAGAGCAGCCAGCCGCGCGCACGTCCGGACGGCCATCCGGGCGATCCGGGCCAAGCGACTCCCCGGCAAATCGCCGCGGCGGTGATCCGCATCCGCCGCCGCAAGCTGCCCGACCCGACAACGCTGCCAAACGCCGGCAGCTTCTT
>LBIU01000724.1 GCA_000987445.1 Candidatus Accumulibacter adiacens
TCCCAGTCGCCTGCCGGCAGGTTGTGCAAGACCTGCTGCAGGCGATGCTCGCGCAGCAGGCGTGACAGGTCCAGCGGGTCCCAGGCGTAGGGGAACATGTACTCGACG
Source organism: Candidatus Accumulibacter adiacens (assembly GCA_000987445.1). GTDB lineage: Bacteria > Pseudomonadota > Gammaproteobacteria > Burkholderiales > Rhodocyclaceae > Accumulibacter > Accumulibacter adiacens. The sequence continues at coordinate 109 of LBIU01000724.1, forward strand.
CCGCGAAAGCCGGCGCGCGCCGCGCGTGCGAAGCGCTCCTCGAACGGGCTGTCGGTGAACAGAAAGCTGAGGTTGGCGCTCAGCTGCAGTGATCGGGCGGTCACGAAATCTCCTTCAGCTATAATCGCCCTTATTTTGATCAGGAAAGCCAGCATGGGCAATCGCCTCTCGAAAATCGTTACCCGTACCGGCGACGCCGGCACCACCGGCCTTGGCGACGGTAGCCGGGTGGCCAAGGACTGCTTTCGCGTCGAGACCATGGGTCAGGTCGACGAGCTCAACTCGGTCGTCGGCCTGCTGTTGACCGAAGACATGCCGGACCCCATCCGCAACGCCTTGACCCGCATTCAGCACGACCTCTTCGACCTCGGCGGCGAACTGTGCATTCCGGGAACGAGCATGATCGGCGAGGCGCAGATCACCCGGCTCGAAGCACTGGTGGAGGAGTTCAATGACGATCTCGCGCCACTGAAGGACTTCATCCTGCCGGGTGGCACTCGGGCGGCAGCCTTTGCGCATCTGGCACGCACCGTCTGTCGTCGCGCCGAGCGCCAGATCGTTCGTCTGGCGGCCACCGAGGAGGTCTCCGACTTTGCGCGCAAGTATCTGAATCGCCTGTCGGACCTGATGTTCGTCCTCGGTCGTGCGCTGAACAAGGCGGCCGGCAGCAGCGATGTGCTGTGGGTGCAGGGCAAGAATCGCGGCGGCGAGTGAACGCCGGCATGCGGCTATTTTGAGAGGGATTCGACATGGCGATCGGGATTACCGTCATCACCACCGGCAACTGTGCTCGGCGCTTCTTGCAGACCGATGAGGCCGCTATCGAGCAAACCCTCGACAGCCTCAGACGCAGCAGCCAGATGTTCACCGGCAAGCCGCTGATCATCGGCTCGGAGGCGCAGACCGAAATCTTTGCACGAGCGTCCATCGCCTGCGTTGAATTTGCCGCAGCGAAAGACCTGAGCCCCTACCTGACGAGCCCACTCAATCTGGAGCTGACCGTGCTCACCGCGGAGCAAGTCGCGGAGCCCTTTACCGGCTGGTTCGAAGGCGAGCGCTTCAAGGTGAGGATCGATTTTTTCTTCGCCGGTGGGCACGTGCTGCATACGCTTGCCGAAGGCGTTCGCAAGGCAGCGCTCGCCGAGCGCCTGATGAATCTGACCGGCTTCCTCGAACGTCCGGTGATGAACTACCGCTTGGCGCATGGCGGCGTCGGATTGATGAATCCAGCCGCCATCTCGCGCTTCCTGATCACCCCGGGGACGAAGGATCTGCCTCGTGATGCCTGCTTGGCGGAACCGGCGTAAGGCCTTGCCGCGGCGCGTGATGCGCTGACTATCGCGAAGCGTCGAAGCAGCGCTTGCGAAG
>LBIU01000725.1 GCA_000987445.1 Candidatus Accumulibacter adiacens
GTTGCAGGAATGTCAGAGTGCGCCGCGAACGCAATCCACCGAATAGACGGGCTTGCCGTTGACCACGGCCTTGACCAGGCCGTGAACGTCGGTTTCGAAGCCCGGGAAGCGTTCATTGAAATCGCGTGCGAAGCGCAGATAGCGGACGATGGTGGTGTTGAAACGCTCGCCGGGAATGAGCAGGGGAATTCCGGGCGGGTAGGGGGTCAGCAAGGTGCTGGTGATCCGCCCTTCGAGTTGGTCGATCGGTACGCGGTCGATCTCGCGGTGCGCCATGCGCGCGAAAGCGTCGGTCGGCTTCATCGCCGGTTCCATGTCCGAGAGATACATTTCCGTGGTCAGGCGCGCGACATCGTTGGCGGCGTAGATGCCGTGAATGTGTTTGCACAGGTCTTTCAGCCCGTAGCCGGAATAACAGGCGTTCTTGGCGAGGAATTCGGGCATCACTTTCCACAGCGGCAGGTTCTGGTCGTAGCCATCCTTGAACTGCTGGAGTTCGGTGACCATCGTGTTCCAGCGGCCCTTGGTGATGCCGATGGTGAACATGATGAAGAATGAGTAGAGACCACATTTCTCGACGATGATGCCGTGCTCGGCCAGGTACTTGGTGACGATCGCAGCCGGGATTCCCCAGTCGGCGAAGTCGCCATCGACGTCCAGCCCCGGCGTGATGATCGTCGCCTTGATCGGATCGAGCATGTTGAAGCCTTCGGCGAGCATGCCGAATCCATGCCAGCGCTCGCCGGGCTTGAGGATCCACGCCGCGCGTTCTTCAATGCCTTCTTCGGAAAGATCGTCGGGCCCCCAGACCTTGAACCACCAGTCGGCGCCCCACTCCTGTTCGACCTTGCGCATCGTGCGCCGGAAGTTGAGCGCTTCGGCAACTGACTCTTCGACCAGCGCGGTTCCACCCGGCGCCTCCATCATCGCCGCGGCGACGTCGCAGGAAGCGATGATTGCGTATTGCGGCGATGTCGAGGTGTGCATCAAATAGGCTTCGTTGAAGATGTCGCGGTCGAGCTTCCGCTCTTGCGAATCCTGCACCAGGATTTGTGAGGCCTGCGACAGGCCGGCCAGCAGCTTGTGCGTCGATTGCGTCGAGAAGATCATGGTGTCCTTGCAGCGCGGCCGGTCGGCCCCGATTGCATGGTAGTCGCCGTAGAAGTCGTGAAAGGCGGCGTGCGGCAGCCAGGCTTCATCGAAGTGCAGGGTGTCGATCGCACCGTCGAGCATTTCCTTGATTTCCTCGACGTTGTAGAGGATGCCGTCGTAAGTGCTCTGGGTGATGGTCAGCACGCGCGGCTTGGCCTTGACGTCGCGGGCGAAGGGATGCGACTCGATCTTCTTGCGGATGTTTTCCCAGCGGAACTGCTCCTTGGGAATCGGGCCGATGATTCCGTAGTGGTTCCTGGTCGGCATCAGGAATACCGGGATCGCGCCGGTCATGATGATCGAGTGGAGGACCGATTTGTGGCAGTTACGATCGACGATGAC
>LBIU01000726.1 GCA_000987445.1 Candidatus Accumulibacter adiacens
GCCTGCAGCTTCATGACCACCGCTTCGGCTTCCTTTTCGTTGTCCTGGCAGATACTGACGGTGATCGGGTCGCCGTGGCCGAGCTCGGACCACAGCTTCTTGTCGAAGAGTTTTTCGTTATGCGCGATCAGCGCGTTGGCGGCCTTGAGGATGCGCACCGTCGAGCGATAGTTCTGCTCGAGCTTGATCAGCTTGAGCTTCGGATAGTCGCGCGGCAGCCCGCGCAGATTCTCGATGTCGGCGCCGCGCCAGCCATAGATCGCCTGGTCGTCGTCGCCGACGGCGGTGAATGCAGCACGCGGGCCGGCGAGCAGCTTGAGCAGTTTGTACTGGCTGGTGTTGGTGTCCTGATACTCGTCGATGAGCAGATAGCGCAGGCGATTCTGCCACTTCTCGCGTATTTCCGGATGGTTCTCGAAGAGCGCCACCGGCAGCGCGATCAGGTCGTCGAAATCGACCGCCTGGTAGGCCTGCAAGGTGGCCGAATAGCTGGCGAAGGCGTTCGCGGCGAGCAGTTCGGTGTCGTTCTGCGCCTCCTTGCGGGCCTGATCGGGCGAGACCAGCGCACTCTTCCAGTTCGAGATCAGCGACTGCAGCTTGCGAATGACCGCCTTGTCGACGCTGGCGGCCAGCTCGGAGACGATGGCAAAGCAGTCGGTGGAATCGAGGATCGAGAAGTTCGGCTTGTAACCGAGCGTGCGCGCTTCCTCGCGCAGGATGCGCACGCCGAGGGCGTGAAAGGTCGAAATGGTCAGGCCTTTCGACGGCTTGTCGGCCAGCAGCTTGTTCACCCGCTCCTGCATCTCCTTCGCCGCCTTGTTGGTGAAGGTGATGGCGGCGATATTGCTCGGGCTGAAACCGCAGGACTCGATCAGATAGGCGATCTTCTCGGTGATCACCCGCGTCTTGCCCGAACCGGCACCGGCGAGAACCAGCAGCGGACCGTCGAGGTAGCGGATCGCTTCACGTTGCGGGGGATTGAGCGAGGACATCGGGCGAGTGGACAAGAGGCGGACCGGGGGGTGAGAAAGCGGGGAAGCAGAGGCGGGGCGCGATTCTAGCATGCCGACCGAGGGCGCCTGCGCTCGCCCCGGCGGCCATCATTGGCCGGGCTGTCGGCACGGCGATTGCTGCGACTGCCGTGGTTTCGCCGTGATCGAGCCCTAATCGCGCCGGGCGAGAGTGAGGCGGGAGCACTTTCTGTCCTTGCCACTGACGCGGTTTCGTCGGAACATGGCGGTCATTGTCATCGAGCCGCCTGGCCATCCCCTGTGTCATTGAAGATGAGTGCCCGTCGAAAGTTTGTCGTCATTGATCTGGCCTCACCCCTGCCAAGCGGCGCACTGTTTCGATGCCGACGCCGTGACGCCGCGAATAGCCCCTCTCCCGCGAGGGGGGAGGGGCGTAGGCCGCCAACGCTTCTTGTTGCACCTCGCCAGCCCTGAGCCCCTCCACCATGTCTCCACTGATTCGCCGTCTGTTGCTTGCTGTGCTGGTCGTCCTGCTGATCGCCGGGGGAGCGTGGTGGGCAACACGGCCGGAACCGGTGGCGGTGGTATTCAAGGAAATCGGCCGCGGCCTGGTCGAATCGACGATCGCCAACACCCGCGCCGGCACCGTCGAGGCCTGCCAGCGCACCAAGCTGTCGACGATCACCGGTGGCCGCATCGAACTGCTGGCGGTCAAGGAAGGCGACCGCGTCGAGAAGGGCCAGCTGCTGATGAAACTGTGGAACGACGACCAGCAGGCGCAGCGGGCCTGGTACGCGGCGCAGGTGGCGACCGCCCGCCAACGCGTCAACGAAGCCTGCACCGTCGCCGCCAACGCCGAACGCGAAGCCGAACGCCAGGCGAGCCTGCGCGCCAAGGGCTTTGTGTCGCAAGCCAAGGAGGACAGCGCACGCAGCGAGGCGCAGGCCAGG
>LBIU01000727.1 GCA_000987445.1 Candidatus Accumulibacter adiacens
TTTCAAGCCTTTTCAACGCGTCTTGCACCGCAGGCTAGGGCACCGGTTCGGTGACGAAGGCGATTTTCACCAGGCCGGCGCGCTGGGCGTCGGCAAGAACCGCCGTGACGCGCTCGTAGCGTGTTCCACGGTCGGCGCGCAGCTGCAGTTCGATCTGCCCGTCAGCGGCGCCGATTTCGAGGAAACGCGCGGCCAGCTCGGTTTGCGCGACGGCCTGGCCATCGACGAAGACTTCACCGGCGGCATCGATGGCCACCGACAACACCCGTGGCGGATCATCGAGCCTGCTGGCATCGACGCGCGGCAGTTCGATCGGCACCGCCTCGTGAAAGAGCGGCGCGGTAATGATGAAGATCACCAGCAGCACCAGCATCACGTCCACCAGCGGCGTGGTATTGATCTCCGCCATCGGCTGACTGCTGCCGCTGTTTTCGAATGAACCGAAGGCCATTGTCCTCTCCCCCTCGCTCAGCCACTGCGCCCGGCACGCACGGCGCTCAGGTCGACCAGCTTGTCGCCCGGTCGGCCACGCAGGCCGGTGGTCAGGTAGGCGTGCAGATCATGCGCAAAGCCGTCCAGCCGAGCCAGCGTCAGGCGATTTCCCCGGGTGAAGGCGTTGTAGGCGAGCACCGCCGGAATGGCCACAAAGAGACCGCCGGCAGTCATGATCAGCGCCTCGCCGACCGGGCCGGCGACCTTGTCGAGCACCACCTGCGTCGCCCCCGAGAGGCCGACCAGCGCGTGGTAGATCCCCCAGACGGTCCCGAACAGGCCGATAAAGGGGGCCGTCGAGCCGACCGAGGCGAGAAAGGTGAGCCCCGATTCGATACTCGCCTGCGCGTCGACGATCTGACTGCGCAGCGAGCGGGTGACGAACTCGCTGACACTGACCCCGGCGCCGATACCGCGATCCGAATGCTCGCGATGCAGGCCCGCCGCGTTGGCACCGGCGATCGCCATGCTGGTGAAAATGCCGGTCCTGTCTTCGCGCCTGATGGCGTCGATCGCCGCCGGCAGACTGGGCGCGCCCCAGAACGACGCCAGCGCGCGTGCATGACACCGCTTGGCCTGCCAGACGGCATTGGCCTTGACGGCAATGACGTACCAGCTGACCACCGACAGCAGCACCAGCAGTATCGCCACCGCGTGCGTCACCAGATCGCCCTGCGCCCAGAACTGCGCCAGCCCTAACTCCATTCGCATGATGCCTTCCTATCCTCCAAGCTAATTCCTAATTCCGCAGATTGAATTGTAGCGGCACCAGCACCGACGACTCGATGGCCGTCGCACCGCGCCGGGCGGGAACGAATCGCCAGCGCTCGACGGCCGCCCTGGCCGCCTCATCCAGGCGCCGAAAACCGCTCGACTGTTTGATCTCGACACGCTCGGGCAGGCCTTCGGCGCTGACCGCGACCCGCAAGACGACTCGCCCCTCCTCGCCCAGTCGCCGCGAGGCCGACGGGTAGACGGGACTCGGATTGCGCAGATAGTCGGCGTCGAAGCGCGCACCGACCATCGGCAGAGGTGCCGCCGGCGGCGGTGCCGGCGTGGCTTCCACTGCCGTCGAGGGGCCTTGCGGCGCCACCGCGAACGCTGTCGT
>LBIU01000728.1 GCA_000987445.1 Candidatus Accumulibacter adiacens
TCGCCGATGTCGTACAGATAGTCGAGGTCGTCGAACTTCTCGTTCACCGCCTCGGCGATCGGTAGCGAGCGCGCATTGGCCAGGGCGCAGAGGTCGCCGCCGGGGCAGCAGATCATGTCCGTCAGCAGACCGATGTTGGCGGTGGCCAGGCGCTGGCCGCGGGCGAGTTGCCAGAGCTCATGCAGATCGCCCAGCCTGACGTCGGAAAGTATCAGGTTCTGTTCATGGCTGACGCGCAGTTCGCCGAAGCTGAAGCGGTCGGCGAGATCGGCGACGGCGATCATCTGCGCGTCGCTGATGTCGCCGGGAGCGACTCCCGGCGCCTTCAGCGACAGCGTCACGGCGGCATAACCGGGCGTCTTGTGGGCGTGCACGCAGCGCTTGACCCAGTTGGCAAAGGCTTTGTCGCTAGCCAGGCGGGCGCTATGTACGGGGTCTTCGGCAGGCAGCGCCTCCCAGGCCGGCGGCTCGAAATGGCCGGCGATACGGTCGAACTCGGCGTCGGTGACGGTCGTCTCGCCGTCGCGCAGATGCGCCCATTCGGCCTCGACCTGGCGCGCAAAGTCCTCGATGCCGAGCGCCTGCACGAGAATCTTGATACGCGCCTTGTACATGTTGTCGCGCCGACCGTAGCGGTTATACAGGCGCAGGATGGCCTCCAGGTAGGAGAGGATGTGCCGGCGCGGCAGAAACTCGCGAACCACCTTGCCAAGGATCGGCGTGCGCCCGAGGCCGCCGCCGACGAGGATCTTGAAGCCGATCTCGCCACGTTCGTCGCTGACCACTTCGAGACCAATGTCGTGTGCCCGGATCACGGCGCGGTCCTGCGCTGCGGCATTGACCGCGATCTTGAACTTGCGCGGCAGGAAGGCGAATTCCGGATGAAACGTCGACCATTGCCGCAGCAGTTCGCAGTACGGGCGTGGGTCGACCAGTTCGTCCGGTGCGACGCCGGCGAAGTGGTCGCTGGTGATGTTGCGGATGCAGTTCCCCGAGGTCTGCACAGCGTGCATCTCGACGCTCGCCAGCTCCGCCAGGATCTCCGGGGTTTCCTCGAACTGCGGCCAGTTGAGCTGCATGTTCTGGCGGGTCGTGAAGTGGCCGACCGCGCGGTCGTAGCGACGCGATATTTCCGCCAGCTTGCGCAGCTGCGCCGACGAGAGCATGCCGTAGGGGATGGCGATGCGCAACATCGGGCCGTGCCGCTGAATGTAGAGCCCATTCTGCAAGCGCAAGGGACGCAGTTCGTCGTCCGAGAGTTCGCCTGCCAGATGGCGCGCCATCTGGTCGCGATACTGGCTTACGCGCTCGTCAATCAGTTGTTGGTCGGTACTGTCGTAGCGATACATGCGTCGCTCCTTATAAGAATGAAGCCATGCCTGCCATTCCCTGGATCAGGCCGGGCACGGGCATCTACTGGGCGATCAGCTTGCCGCCGACGACGAGCAGCATGCAGGCCAGGATGGGGCGAAGAATACGGTCCGGGATTTTCGCCGAGGCGTGGCTGCCGAGCCAGATTCCGGGCAGCGAGCCGAGCAGCAGGCTGCCAAGCAATGACCAGTCGATACTGCCAAGGAGCCAGTGTCCGAGGCCGGCGACCAGAGTCAGCGGCACGGCGTGCGCGAGGTCGCTGCCGATGATGCGAATGGTCGGCAGGCGTGGGTAAAGGTAGAACAGCACGGCGACGCCGAGCGCCCCGGCGCCGACCGATGAAACCGTGACCAGGACGCCGAGCAGTGCGCCGACAGCGATGGTGATCGGTGCTCGCAGCTGCGTATGAGCGCTGTCGTCAGCGTGGGCCAGGGCGTGGTTCTGCAGCTTGTGGCGGAAAATGATCGCGCCGGCGGTGAGCAGCAAGGCGATTCCCAGGGAAACCGAGATCACGTGCGAAACCTCGTTGCTCTGCTTGGGCAGGAAGGATAGCGCCCAGATCGTCAACAGCGCGGCCGGCAGGCTACCCATCGCCAGCAGACGGGTGATGCGCCAGTCGACATGGCCTTTCCTGGTGTGCACGTAAGTGCCGCCGGCCTTGGTGATGGCCGCGTACAGCAGGTCGGTACCGACGGCCGTTGCCGGGTGGATGCCGAAGACCAGCACCAGTAGCGGGGTCATCAGCGAGCCGCCACCAACGCCGGTGAGCCCGACGATGGCGCCAACGACAAAGCCCGACAAGGTGAACATCCAGTCCATCAAGAAGTTGCTCTCGCGAAAATGAGTGCGCATGGTAGCAGCACAGCGTTTGATCGAAAAAGA
>LBIU01000729.1 GCA_000987445.1 Candidatus Accumulibacter adiacens
TCTCGGCGGGGTTGGCGAACATCATGTACACGAAGTTGGCCGCGTAATCCAAATCTGCGCGCGGGTTTACCGGCGGATGACCCATGGTGTATTTGTAGGCCATCGCCGCCAGCGTCGGCATCTTGGCGATAATGCGATGAATGGTGAGACTCCGCTGCTCGACGTCGGAAAAGTCAGCCGCTTCGCGATGAAAGGCCGACAGCGCACCGACCACGCCAACCAGCACCGGCATGGTGTGCGCATCGCGGCGAAAGCCGTGGTAGAAATTCACCATCTGGTTATGTACGGGCGTGTTCTTCGTGATCGTCGCCGAAAAGTGCGCCCTCTGCTCCGCGCTCGGCAGCTCCCCATTCTTCAGCAAGTACGCCACTTCAAGAAAATCGCAGTGCTCGGTCAGTTGCTCGATCGGATAGCCTCGATAGAGGAGCTCACCCTTCGCACCATCGACGTAAGTAATGCTCGATTTGCAGCTGGCGGTCGACTCGAAGCCGGAGTCATAGCCGAAGCGATCGGTGTTGCCACCGAGCGCGCGAATATCCACGCATTCGTTGCCGTGCGTCGGCGTCAGAATCGGAAACTGCACCGGAGCTTCTCCGGGAATAGTCAAAGTCGCCTTGCGTTCGCTGCTCATCAGTCAACTCCCCTTCACATACTCGACATCACGACTTGCAGGCGGTAGAACAAGACCATGGCCTGGAGCCTGCCTCACCCTCGCCAAGACCCTGGTCTCGGCGCCTCCACCTGCGCTCAATTGCAACCTCTCCGGCCACCATCGCGGCGGAGGCCGGCAATCAGACGACTGGTTGAGACGACAGCTCGTCCACACTGGCCGGGAAGCGCGCCCGACTTCGGGGCCGCACGCGCTGCAAGCGCACCTCCTTGGTGCCAGCGAGCGGAAACGCCCGATCACCTTCGCCCAAAGACGGCCTCAATGGCCAAGTGTACCGCAGTTCCGGCGAGAAAACCCGGCACGCCAGCATGCAGGCATTCCGGACGGCAACGAAGCGCTCAGGACACCGCAGATTGCCCGCCCGAAAGAAGGCCGTACCGCGCACGGATCTTGCTTTGATCACCGGCAGGGGACGCGCAGCCGGCACGTCTACCAACACCCTTGATCACCGGAAAACGAGATGAAAACCCTGAAAGTCCTGCTTCGCGCGCTCGGCCCGTGCGGGCCAGCAGCGCGCCGAAACAAGCCGGCGGACGAGCGCAGCAGTCATGACCGTCGAGACGCCCCGGATGAAGAACGCCGTGACCGTTTTCCCCCCTCTTCCCCAACCCTTCTGCCGTGAGTGGAGAAGGGAGCGTCGTGAGTCGCCTGCGCGACTTGCAGTTTACGGCCGGCGATAAACGATGAGCGCCGATCGACACGCTGACCTTGCCATTATCAGCGCCTTCAAGAGCCGCCTCCAGGAAGGCCAGCGGGCAAGCTGTGAGCAGTTCCTGACCAATGGCGATGCACTGCGTCTGCTCCACGAACGCTGCCACCTGGTCGACCAGGCCGTCTGCGACCTCTGGCGTGCGCTGGACCTGCCGCCGACGCTCGCCCTGCTGGCCGTCGGCGGTTACGGCAGGGGCGAACTGTACCCGGCGTCCGACATCGACCTCCTGATTCTGTTGCCGGCGCCAGCCGACGACCCGCTGAGCACACAGCTCGAACGCCTGGTCCGCCTGCTCTGGGACATCGGCCTGGAAATCGGCCACAGCGTGCGCACCATCGAGCAGTGCCTGGAGGAAGCCGCCGCCGATATCACCGTCCAAACGGCAATGCTGGAAGCGCGCCGGCTGACGGGTAGCGCGCCGCTTTGCGATGCTCTGTCGGCACAATTGAAGCCGGCCATGGATGTCCAGAATTTCTTCCAGAGCAAGCGCATCGAGCAGGAAGACCGCCACCAGCGATTCGGCGAAACGCCCTACAGCCTGGAAGCGAACTGCAAGGAAGGACCCGGGGGCTTGCGCGACCTGCAGCTGATTCTGTGGATCACCCAGGCAGCGGGCTTGGGCCGGTGCTGGAAGGATCTCGCGCAAGGCGGATTCATCACGCCCGACGAGGAGCGGCTTCTCGAAGACAGCGAGGCCTTCATGCGCGATCTGCGCACACGCCTGCACCTGCTCGCCGGCCGCCGCGAGGACCGCCTGCTCTTCGAATACCAGACGGCACTTGCCGAGCAACTCGGCCTTGCCGCCACCGACGCCCGCCGAGCCAGCGAGCAATTGATGCAGCAGTACTATCGGCGGGGGGAAGCGGGACGAAAGAACGAACACA
>LBIU01000730.1 GCA_000987445.1 Candidatus Accumulibacter adiacens
TGGCAACGGCGAGAAGAAGGGCGAGCAATGCGTGCGCAAGGCTGCGGGGAGGCTTGACGAGGTCAGGAATGAGCATCTCGACATTCTGCCTGATTACCGGCAGCTCGCGAAGCACGTGGCGGGCGAGTGGCGGCCGCGGCACGCGGCAAGATTTGCCGCAGAACCGGCAAATGCCGGTCGGTGGCCAGGGCAGAGCGGCAGCGCACTGCTTGCCGGCGGCCGCTGCCGGATATGGCACGGCTATTGCTTGTCGACAGACCGTGAGCACACGATACGGAGCGATACAGTGATGGTCGGGAAAATCCAGGAGGCCCTTTCCTTCCAACTGCAGGCATTGACCCTGCGGGCTGAGCGGCAGCAGGTGCTGGCCGGCAATATCGCCAACGCCGACACGCCGCACTACCAGGCGCGCGACTTCGATTTCACGACCGCCCTGCAGCGGGCAGTCAGTGGTCGTCAGCAGGGGAGCCTGCGTCTGCTCACCACTTCCCCGCAGCATTCGCCGGGCACGGCGGCTGCCGATCCTCTGCCGCTGCTCTATCGGCAGCCGATACAGGCCAGTGCCGATGGCAACACCGTCGACATGGATGTCGAACGGGCGCAGTTTGCCGAGAATTCGTTCTTCTACGAGGCGGGCCTGACCTTTCTGACCGGGCGTGTGAATAGCTTGCGCTCGGCGATCCAGGGGCAATAAGGAATGAGTGTCTTCAACACCTTCAAGGTGGCCGGTAGCGCCATGACCGCGCAGGCGTTGCGCCTCAACGTGGTGGCCAGCAACCTGGCCAATGCGGATAGCGTGATCAGCTCCGACGGCCAACCGTACCGCGCCAAGCAGGTGGTGTTCGCGGCGACGCCGATGGGCAGTGTGGCCGCGCAGGGCGTTCGCGTCACGCAGGTCGTCGAGGACAGCAGCCCCGGGCGCCTGCTCTATGACCCGCGTAATCCGGCCGCCAACGAAAGTGGCTATGTGACCATGCCCAATGTCAGCGTGGTCGATGAGATGACCAACATGATCTCGGCGTCGCGCGCCTACCAGACCAACGCCGAAGTCATGAATACCGCCAAACAATTGCTGCTCAAGACCCTGGCGCTTGGCCAGTAGTCACGACGACACCCTGGAGAGAGACGATATGGAAAGCGTGCAATCGAGCACTTCAAGCAGTGACATCCTGGCCTCGCTCAACGCGCAGGCCAGGTCCGGCAGCAATCAACTGCTGTCGACGACCGAGGACGTCCAGAATCGCTTTCTCAAACTGCTGGTCACCCAGCTGAAGAATCAGGATCCGCTCAATCCGCTCGACAATGCGGCGGTCACCACGCAGATTTC
>LBIU01000731.1 GCA_000987445.1 Candidatus Accumulibacter adiacens
CTGGGTACCGGTCGTGACGAACAGATCATCGACGCGCTGGCCGGCGAGTATCGCGAGCGCTTCATGATGCACTACAACTTCCCGCCCTACGCCACCGGTGAATGCGGCCGTGTCGGCACGCCGAAGCGGCGCGAGATCGGCCATGGCCGCCTGGCCAAACGGGCGATCCTCGCCGTGCTGCCCTCGCCGGACGAATTCTCGTACACCATCCGCGTCGTCTCCGAAATCACCGAGTCGAACGGATCGAGCTCGATGGCCTCGGTCTGCGGCGCCTCGATGGCGCTGATGGACGCCGGCGTACCGCTCAAGGCGCACGTCGCCGGCATTGCCATGGGCCTGATCAAGGAAGGCAATCGGGTCGCCGTGCTGACCGACATCCTCGGTGACGAGGATCACCTTGGCGACATGGACTTCAAGGTCGCCGGTACCGATAGCGGCGTCACCGCACTGCAGATGGACATCAAGATCCAGGGCATTACCCAGGAGATCATGCAGATTGCGCTGGCGCAGGCCAGCGAAGCCCGCCTGCACATTCTCAAGCAGATGCAGGACTCGATGTCCGGCCATCGCGAGGAGGTCTCGACCTACGCGCCGCGGCTGTACACCATGAAGATCAATCCGGAGAAGATCCGCGACGTCATCGGCAAGGGCGGCGCGGTCATCCGTGCCATCACCGAGGAGACCGGTACCACCATCGACATCAAGGACGACGGCACGATCACCATCGCCTCGGTAAGCGGCGAGGCCGCCGACGCGGCCAAGGCGCGTATCGAGTCGATCACCGCTGACGTCGAAGTCGGCAAGGTCTATGACGGCACGGTCCTCAAGCTGCTCGACTTTGGCGCCATCGTCAGCATCCTGCCCGGCCGCGACGGCCTGCTGCATATTTCGCAGATTGCCAACGAACGCGTCAATGCCGTGGCCGACTATCTCAAGGACGGCCAGAAGGTCCGCGTCAAGGTCCTCGAAGCCGACGAGAAGGGACGCGTCCGCCTGTCGATGAAGGCACTGACCGTCGAAGAAGGCGGCGTGCCACCGGCGGCCTGATCAGCCACCCACCGCCCGCTCCTGGCGGCTGCAATCGAGCCGCCCCGGAGTACAGCAAAAAGGACGCCACGGCGTCCTTTTTTTGCCCCTCCGCGGCCAGCCAAGCGTGCTGCTGCTCGCCTGCCGCGGGCGGTGTGACGGGCTGCGGCAAAGTCCCGCAGCGACGTCCCCCCACCCGCTACTTGGCCATCTGCTTCTCGCGCACCTCTTCCAGGGTCTTGCAGTCGATGCACATCGTCGCCGTCGGACGTGCTTCGAGACGCTTGATGCCGATTTCGACGCCGCACGCGGCACAGTAGCCATAATCGCCACTGTTGATCAATTCCACCGTCTCCTCGATCTTCTTGATCAGCTTGCGCTCCCGGTCGCGGTTGCGCAGTTCGATGGCGATGTCGGTTTCCTGGCTGGCGCGGTCATTGGGGTCGGCAAAAACGGTCGCCTCGTCCTTCATGGTATGCACCGTGCGCTCGATGTCTTCGATCAGCTGCTGCTTGAGAGCCTCGAGAATGCCGCGAAAATGCGCCAGCTGACTGCTGTTCATATATTCCTCGTCGGCTTTCGCCGCGTAAGGGGTGAAATGCTTGTACGTCAACTCGTCAGCCATGTTCGAAGACCCTGATCGCAAAAGAGACGACTAGATACCAGAAATGACGGCATCTGGCAAGCCAGCCATCGCCGAGGGCCCGCGCAAACGCCCTTTTCCGGCGTCCACCGCGT
>LBIU01000732.1 GCA_000987445.1 Candidatus Accumulibacter adiacens
GGAGCCCCGACCGCTTGCGCGATCAGTTTCGGGTACAGCGGACCAGGAGTTGCTTCAGTCCGTCGATATCGAGAATCCGGATATGTTTCTGCTGCACCGAAACAAGTCCCTCATCCTGAAATTTCGAGAATGCTCGCGATACGGTTTCGAGCTTCAGTCCAAGATAGGAGCCGATTTCATCGCGCGTCATGCGTAGATGGAATTCGGCCGCCGAGAACCCGCGTGCCATGAAGCGCTGTGACATGTTAAGAAGGAACGCCGCGAGGCGTTCCTCGGCGCGCATCGAGCCAAGCAGCATCATGACACCATGGTCACGCACGATCTCGCGGCTCATGACCTTGTGAAACTGGCGCTGCAGCGACTCAACCTCGCGGGACAGTTCTTCGAGACGGGCAAATGGAATGACGCACACTTCGCTGTCTTCGAGCGCGGTTGCATTGCATGAATGGTTTTCTCCACTGATGCCGTCGAGGCCCAGGATTTCGCCGGTCATCTGGAAGCCTGTTACCTGTTCGCGTCCATCTTCGAGCAATACATCGGTCTTGAACGAACCGGTGCGGATCGCGTAGATTGCCTCGAAAGAGTCACCGGCACGGTAGAGCTGGCCTTGGCGCTTGACTTTGCGTCGTGCGCCGACGAGTTCGTCGAGGCGGTCCACCTCGTGCGCGGCGAGACCGAAAGGCAGGCAGAGCTCACGAAGATTGCATTGCGAACACGCAACCTTGAGGTTTTGAGGCGTTATCGCAAACGATGCTTTCATGTCCAGATTTTCGGTTCCCCTGTCGGTGTCAATGCCATATTCAGCTCTTTGATCCACGTCAACCCCTTTGGCGTCGAATTTTGCGATCTTTGCCACGAATTCCATCAGAAGATCGACATGGCCGACAGCAGAGACACTTTGTTCAATCCCCAACTCATCAAGCGTTTCGATGTGAATGGGCCGCGGTACACTTCCTATCCCACCGCAGATCGTTTCGTCGAGGCATTCAATGCCGACGCCTACAAGCATTGGTTGGGCCAACGGTCCATAGGCGGTATCAACAAACCGCTTTCATTATACTTTCACATTCCGTTCTGCAACACGATTTGCTATTACTGCGCGTGCAACAAGATCATCACGAAAGACCACGGGCGCTCTGCCAAGTATCTGAAATACATTGCAAAAGAGATCGATCTCCAGGCTTCGAATCTCAATGGCGGGCGAGATGTACTGCAGTTGCATCTAGGTGGTGGAACCCCCACGTTCCTGTCGCACACCGAAATGCGCGAACTGATGGCTGCGGTGCGAGGATCTTTCAATCTCGTTCCGAACGGTGAATATTCGATCGAGGTCGATCCGCGAAAAGTGGATTTTGAAACCGTGGCGCTGCTCGGCGAGCTCGGCTTCAACCGCATGAGCATCGGTGTGCAGGATTTTTCCCCGGATGTACAGCAGGCGGTTAACAGGATCCAGAGTTTTGAGGAAACGAAGCTCGTGCTGGACTCTGCGCGGCAGGTTGGCTTCAAGTCGATCAGCATGGATCTGATCTATGGATTGCCCAAGCAGAACGTTATCAGCTTCAATCGTACGCTCGAGCAGGTGCTTGAGCTCTCGCCGGATCGAATCTCGCTTTACAGTTATGCCCACCTGCCCGGGCTGTTCAAGCCGCAACGCCGGATCTCGGCCTCGGACATGCCTGCTCCTGAAGCGAAGCTGCAGATACTGCAACTCGCGATTCGCCGTCTGACGGAAGCGGGGTATGTCTATATCGGCATGGATCACTTCGCGAAACCGGATGACGAGCTTACCGTCGCGCAACGCCAAGGTCGGCTGCACCGAAATTTTCAGGGCTATTCGACTTACGCGGAATGCGATCTGATGGCCTTCGGAGTGTCGGCCATCGGAAAGGTTGGTCCAACCTACACTCAGAACGTCAAGACGCTCGACGAATATTATGACGCCCTGGATCGCGATGACCTGCCGATCCTGCGTGGTATCGAACTCACTCCGGACGACCTGCTGCGACGCTCCATAATCCAGGCCCTGATGTGCCATTTCGAGCTGTCGATCGAATCGATACAGATCTCCTATCTGATCGATTTTCGCAAGTATTTCGCGGAGGAACTCGAAGATCTGCGGGAGATGGAAGAGGCCGGGTTGTTGCAGATCGACGACCAATGGATATCCGTTCTTCCCGCGGGGCGAATGCTGGTCCGTGCCATCGCGATGGTATTCGATCGTTACCTGCGGGCCGACAGGGAACGGACACGTTATTCGAAGGTCATTTGATAATATTGCGTTGCAGCAACCGATCTATCGGCGGACAATATCGGACCACGTTTTCGGGGTGCGCGTGATCAATGCCTGAGACCGGCTATATCGCTGTATTTCTTATCGGCCTCCTGGGCGGTACGCACTGCATAGGCATGTGCGGTGGCATCGTGAGCGCACTTACCGTTCAGTTGCCGGGAGAGTCACGTCGGGACTGGCCGCTACATCTCGGCTACAACCTCGGGAGGATTGCGAGCTACACCGCCGCGGGGGCTGCGATGGGCGCGCTCGGTACGGTGGGCATGTTGTTCAATAACGTGCTGCCAGTGCAGATGACGCTGTATGTGGT
>LBIU01000733.1 GCA_000987445.1 Candidatus Accumulibacter adiacens
CCAACTGGTAGATGTCTTCCTCCTTCGCATAGCGGGCGTGCGCCACCCGCCACAGAATGCGGGTGGCTATCCGTGAATGGAGATTGGCTCGGTAGCAGACCGGCCAGTCGGCCAGGAAATGCACCCCACCGGAGATCTGCTTCAGATCACGCGCGCCAGCCGCCGTCAGATCGTCGGCGAGCAGGGGCTCGAGCCCACGCGGGCAGCTGGCAAAGAAAGTTTCCACGATTGTCTCCAACTAGAATGGCTTCAGGACGGCAAGGTAAATCGCCGCCAGCAGCAACAGCACCGGCACTTCATTGAACCAGCGGAACCAGACATCACTACGCTTCATGCGGCCATCCTTGAAACCCTGCAACAGGCGACCACAGTAGGCGTGATAGGCAATCAGCAACACCACCAGCGCGGTCTTGGCGTGCAGCCAGCCACCCGAAAAACCGTAGCCAAACCACAGCCAGAGACCCAGCGCAACCGCCAGAATGCCGATCGGGGTCATGAAGCGATAGAGCTTCTCGGCCATCGTCAGCAGGCGCTTGCGCTCGGCCTCACTATCCGGGTCGACCATCGCCAGGTTGACGAAAATGCGCGGCAGGTAGAACAGACCGGCGAACCAGCTGACCACCATCCACAGATGCAAGACCTTGCTTACGAGCACTGATTTTTCCTTTCCTTTGCAGCCGCCGCCAGGCCATCCTCGACGCGCGGATAGTGCAGTCTGACGCGGAGCTCTTTCTTGACCCGCTGGTTCTGCAAGCGGCGAGATTCACTCATGAACGACCATTGCAGAGCGGAGAACTGCGCTTGCGCCTCGGCACGCGGCAGACGAGGCACCCTTGGCAGGCCGAATTGGTCGGCAACGAGATCGAAATAGTCGCCCATCTTGATCTCCGAATCATCCGTCGCATTGTAGGCGCGGTTGCTGCGCCCATAGCGCAGTGCAGCACAGGTCATTACCGCCAGATCGTCGGCATGCACGTGGTTGGTATACACATCGTCGGCCTCGTGCAGCGCCGCGACTCCACGCCGCAGGCGTTCGAGCGGCAGACGGTCAGCGGCGTAGATCCCGGGCACACGCAGAATGCTCACCACGACACCGCGCCGACCGAAAGCGCGCAGCTGGCGCTCGGCGTCAACGCGGCGGTGGGCACGGGCGGTGCCCGGGCAGGCTGCGCGCGTCTCGTCCACACGCTCGCCGGCGCAATCGCCGTAGACCCCTGAGGTGCTTATATACACGATGCGCTGTGGTAGACTCACCCCTCGCCCAAGGGCGGCAAGCAGCCAGCGGGTGCGGGTGTCGCGCCGATCGCCGGCACCACCGCTCGGTCGCAGCGCAGCGGGCGGTGCCAGGTGGACGATGATCTCGGCCAGGCCGGCAATGCGCTGCAGGCTAGCCGGTTGATCAAGGTCGGCAAGCACAGGTTTGGCGCCCTGGTCGCGCCAGAAAGCGAGTTGTTCCGGGTCGCGAACCAGGGCGAAAACGCGGTAGTGGCCAAGCAGCCGGGGAAGAAGACGGCGGGCGACATCTCCACAACCGACGATCAAAAGTTTTTGCACCGCGCAATTTTACCGGATTCGCACAGCAGCGGAGAGGCAATGGGTTTTCAGGTCAGCGTTCAGCCGAGCCAGCACAGTTTCCAGGCCCAGCC
>LBIU01000734.1 GCA_000987445.1 Candidatus Accumulibacter adiacens
AGCGGGGTTGTATTCGCCAGCACTTAGGCTTACATTGGAGCTGCCAACATCGGCACAGTCACAAGGAGATGCGTATGAGGAAGCTTAACGCCGGCCTGATGGCCTTGGCGCTGGCGCTATCAAGTGCAACTGCTGTCGCCTGTTCGGCTGATAAAGCCAAGGATGGCCAGGCTGAAATGAGCACTCCGTCAAAACCCAAGAGCTGACTGGTCGGACCCCTTAAACCACCGCGGCGCGTACCTCAGGTACGCGCCGCGTTCGTTTTTGTGCCCGCTGAGCTCAAGGGGGGCTCCTCGGTCACCTCCGTCACTGCTCACTCACAGCTCGCCTGGCAGGTGGTCGGGTCAGCTGCACAGTCGCCCTGGCCGGTGACGGTGCATTGCTGCCGCGAACGGTAGCTGAAGCTGATGCCTTCGCCATAACTGCAAGTCAGCAGGCTTATCTTGCCCTGCTTGCTCGCCGCGATTCGCGACACCGGCATCGCCTTGATCGTCTCGGCAGTCAGGTCGCACGAGAGATAGGCGCTGAAGGTGCCGTCTGCCGACTCCCACTGGGCGACATTCTTCAGCTTTCGGTAGGCCTGATAGTCGGTGCACACGCTCGTATTCTGTTCGTACATGCGTCGGTTGTCGCTGCAGTAACCGGTGAAGGTGTACTTGAGCTCGGCTTCGCTGGGGCAGCCGCCGACCTGGACGGCGCTTGCCAGCTTCGGGCAGGACAGTGTTTCAGCGGTGCTGTCGGCGACTGTCGATGCGAGGACAAGAAGGCAGGCGATCGCGGATGATTTCATGGGACGGTTCTCCGATGGCAAGTGACGAGTGGCCTACTGCGAAGCGAAGGGCATGTGCCTGGCAGCCGATCGAGGTCTGTTGGCGGCCATTATTTCGCGGATCTGCTCGGCGATTTGCGCTGCCGGCATGGCGTAGGCAAATTTCCGGATAAAGCGACCGTCGGGGCCGAGAAGATACATCCCGGCACTGTGGTCGACTGCGTACTGGTCTTCCGGAGCGCCGGGTTCGCGGACTTTTTCATAGCGCACCTTGAAGCTCTCGGCAGCTTTGCGGACCAGCTCCGGCGAACCGGTCAGGCCGATGATGCGCGGGTCGAAGAAGGCAACGTAGTCGCGCAGGCTGTCGGCAGTATCACGCTCCGGGTCGACAGTGATGAACAGCGCTTGCAGCGCATCGGCTTCCTTGCCGAGCCGGCTGATGACCATCGCCATTTCGGCCAGCGTCGTCGGACAGATGTCGGGGCAGTAGGTGTAGCCGAAGGTGAGCAACTGGAAGCGTCCGCGGAAGTCCTGGTTGCTGACTGCACGCCCGTTGGCGTCCATTAGCAGGTAGCGGCTGCTGATGCCCGCTTCGCCGTGGGCGGGCATCAGTTCGGTGGGCAGATCGGCGGCAAGGGACGGGTGCGCCAGCCCAACACTCAAGGACAGCGCAAGCAGGAGTGCTTTCATCGGGTCCTACTGCGCCGCTGCCGGCAGCAAAGTCTGCAAACGTTCCGAGAGTTCGTCGAGCCGGCCGGAAAAAGTGCTTGCCGTGGGGCAGGGCGCGTGCCCCTTCTCGCCTTGCGCGAGGAAGGCCGCATTGGTTTCCTCCTCGAAGCTTTCTCCATAACGGCGGGTTTTCGGCGCATGCCGGATGGCCATTTTCTTGGCCTCGCCGGCAATCGCCATCTCGCCGCAGGCCAGTGCCTGGCCGTTCAGCTGTCCGAGATCGGCGATGGCGGCGAGTGTGGACGCTGCGTTGGCTGTCGCGGCAGCCGGCCCGGTGAGCAAGCTCAACGCGGCGAGAAGGGTCAGGCGTTTCATCGAGGGTCCAGTGTAGACAGAGCGTTGTACGGCGCTTGATTATAGGGGCTGCGGGCCGGAGGGTTCGTTGATGACGCTCAAAAATGCGCCGCGCCGCGCAGCGCTCGCTGCCCAGGGCGGTGGCAAGGCGCGGCGCTGCCGATGCGCGTGCCCGCTGCAGCTGGTGTACACTGCGCCGCTCTTTCCTCATTGCCGCGCGGGCATCGCCCCGGGCGCCGGATACCCAGTATGGCCCAACTCGTTCTTCTGCCTGGCAAGGATCGCTCGCTTGCCCGCCGTCATCCGTGGATCTTCGCCGCTTCGGTCGATCGACTGCGCGGCCGCGCCCGCCCGGGCGATACCGTGGATGTCGTCGCCGCCAACGGGCGGCCGCTGGCGAAGGCCGCCTGGAGTCCGCAATCGAAGATTCGCGCCCGGGTGTGGAGCTTCAATCCCGAAGAGATCATTGACGACGCGTTTTTCAAGCGCCGCATTCTGGCCGCCGTCGAGCGTCGCCAGCTGATGCCGGAGCTACGTCGTGAAGGAGGCATGCGGCTGATTCATGGCGAATCCGATGGCCTGCCTGGCTTGATCGCCGATTGCTATGGCGACACGGTCGTCGTGCAGCTGACGGCGACCGGCCCGGAAAAGTGGCGATCGGCGATCGCCGGCGCGCTGCAGCGGGCGACGGGCTGCGCGCGCATCTACGAACGATCCGATTCCAATGTGCGTCGGCTGGAAGGGCTGGAACCCGTGAGCGGCTGGCTGCTCGGCGAAGC
>LBIU01000087.1 GCA_000987445.1 Candidatus Accumulibacter adiacens
GAACTGCGCAAGGGCATGCTGGAAGATCGCAAGGACAAGATCCACGCGCTGGTCGAAGTGGCCACTGGCGTCGTTGCCCGCTTTCACGAGCTGGCCAAGAGTGGCGCGCTGAGTGAAGACGAGGCAAGAAGGCAGGCACTCGAAACCGTGCGCCAGATGCGCTACGCGAACGGTGAGTATTTCTTCGTCCTCGACAACCAGCACCACTTCGTGATGCACGCCGCGAAGGCGACGCTGGAAGGCAAGAGCGCCGCCGACTTGCGCGACCCGAGCGGGAAATTGTTCATCCAGGAGCTGGTGAGCGTCGCGCTGGGCAGCGAGCAGGGAGGCATTGTCGACTATTCCTTTGCCAAGGCCGGCAGCGACAAACCGGTCCCCAAACTCAGCTATTCCGCTCAGTTCAAGCCGTGGGGCTGGGTCATCGGTACCGGCATCTATCTCGACGATGTCGACCAGGCCTTCGCTCGCGAGGCACTCAACGCCTTGATCATCATCGCTCTGGTGATTGCCGTCCTGGCCGGCGTATCGATGTGGATCGGGCGCAGCGTACTGCGCCAACTGGGCGGCGAACCGGCCGAGGCATCGGCGATCGCGCTGCGCATCGCCAGCGGCGACCTTGGCCAGGAAATGGCCGCCGAGAAACGGCTCAGCGGCAGCCTGATGCATTCCATCGCGCAAATGCAGAACCGCCTGCGCGGCATCATCGCCGAGATCGACCAGTTGTCCAGCGCTCTGGCCAACAGCGCCAGCGAGATTTCGGTCGCCACCGACGAGACGCGCCACGCCGCCGAGGCGCAAGCCAACTCGACCTCGGCCACCGCGGCTTCGATAGAAGAGCTGACGGTGAGCATCAACGAAGTCGCGCAGAACGCGCAGGCGACCGGCGAGAACTCACGCGCCGCCGCCAATTGCGCCGAACAGGGGCGGACGCTGGTCAGCAGCTCCGCTGCGGAAATCGAGAAGGTCGCGGAGATCGTCGCCCGTTCGTCCGAGCAGATCCGGCAGCTGGCGACACGCTCACGGGACATCGGCGGCATTGCCGAGGTGATCAGGGAGATCGCCGAGCAGACCAACCTGCTGGCCCTGAATGCAGCCATCGAAGCGGCCCGCGCCGGCGAGCAGGGCCGCGGCTTCGCGGTGGTCGCCGACGAAGTTCGCAAGCTCGCCGAACGGACCAGCAAGGCCACCAATGAAATCAGCACCATGGTGGTCAGCGTCCAGGCCGATACCGAATTGGCAGTCGGCGCCATGGGTGAGGCGGCTCCGCAGGTGAGCCGCAGCCTCGACAAGGCGCGCGAGGCCAGTGACATGCTCGAATCGATTCACCGGCAGGCGCATGAATCGAGCGAACGCGTGCAGCAGGTGGCCACCGCCACCCGCGAACAGGCGACGGTGGCCAACGACATCGCCGGGCACGTGCAGAACATCGCCTCGATGACCGAGGAAACGAATGCCACCATGCACAGCAATGCCGAGTCGGCGAGCGCACTCAACGGCCTGGCCAACCGTTTGCGCGAAGTGGTCGCCTATTTTCGTGTGACCTGAAGTCGAGCAGAGCCCGCGCCACGGAGGCAGGGAAGCATGGAGACCTGCAGACCGGGACACTGCCGGCGGGCGTCTGGCGCGTCAGGCTTTCAGCAGCTCCTCGCGATTTCCCAGCCAGCGCCGGAGATGGCGTGCGGCACGCTGGGGATCGTCGCGCAGTAGCTGCGCGGCCATTTCCTGAGCCATTTCGACCAGGTCGGCATCGACTTCGAGGTCGGCGTAGCGTAGCAGTGGCAGGCCCGACTGGCGGCTGCCGATGAACTCGCCGGGGCCACGCAGACGAAGGTCCTGGCGGGCAATCTCGAAACCGTCGCTGTGTTCGAAGATGATCTTCAAACGCGCCCGCGCCGTGGCCGACAAGGGCTGCTGATAGAGCAGCACACAAACCGAGTCATGCGCGCCACGCCCGACGCGGCCGCGCAATTGATGCAGCTGCGCGAGCCCGAAACGCTCGGCGTGTTCGATGACCATCAAGCTGGCATTGGCTACGTCGACGCCGACTTCGATCACCGTCGTCGCCACCAGCAGGTCGATCTCGCCAGCGACGAAGGCGGCCATCACGGCCGCTTTCTCGGCTCCAGCCAGGCGGCCGTGCACCAGGCCAATGCGCAGGCCGGCCAGCTCGCCGACCAGAGCCGCGTAGGTGTCGAGAGCCGCCTGCAGCTGCAGCTTTGCCGATTCCTCGATCAAGGGGCAGACCCAGTAGGCCTGTCGCCCGGCAGCGACCACGCCGCGCACGGCGGCAGTCACTTCCTCACGGCGCGCATCGGAGAACAGCCGGGTACGCACCGGCGAGCGACCGGCCGGGATTTCGTCGATCAGCGACACGTCGAGATCGGCGTAATAGCTCATCGCCAGGGTGCGCGGAATCGGTGTCGCGGACATCATCAGCTGATGCGGATTGCCCCCTTTGCGCCGCAGGTCGAGTCGCTGCACGACGCCGAAACGATGCTGTTCGTCGATGATCACCAGGCCGAGGCGGGCAAAATCCAGGCCTTCCTGGATCAGGGCATGCGTCCCGACGACCAGCTGCGCACTCGTCGCCACCTGCTGGCGCAGTGCGCGCCGGTTCCCGGCCCCGAGGCGACCCGACAAGCAAAGCACCTCGACGCCCAGTGGCTCCAGCCAGGCGCGAAGTTTGAGGAAATGCTGCTCGGCGAGAATTTCGGTCGGCGCCATGAAGGCCGCCTGGTAACCGGCCTCAACGGTCTGGCAAATGGCCACCGCGGCGACGATCGTCTTGCCACAGCCGACGTCGCCCTGCAGCAGGCGCTGCATCGGGAATGGCTGCTCGAGGTCGCCGGAAATCTCGCGAGCAACGCGTTGCTGCGCGCCGGTCAGCGCAAATGGCAGTGCCGCCAGCAGCCCCCCTGCCAACCGACCGGCGGCGAGCAGCAACGGCGCGCCCTTGCGCCGGCGCGCCAGATAGGCTCGCCGCAAGGACAGCTGCTGCGCCAGCAGCTCGTCGAACTTGATTCGCCGCCAGGCCGGATGGCTGCGACTCTGCAGCGTGGCGGCAAGCTCGGGCGGCGGCGAATGCAGCAAGCCCAGCGCTGCTGCCAGGGCGGGTAGGCGATGCGCCGCGCACCAGTGGGCCTCGAGGAGCTCGCTGAGATCGACCTCGCGCAAGGCGCGCGCAATGAGTTTGCGCAAGGCGCCCTGCGCCAGCCCGGCGGTAGTCGGATAGACGGGGGTCAGCGACTGCGGCAGTGCCTCATCGCTGGTCGCTGAACTCAGCGCGTTCAGCGTGCTCAGGATGCGGTAGCGCGGATGCACCATCTCGAGCCCGAGGAAGCCGTCACGGATCTCGCCAAAAATGCGCAGCCGCAGCCGATTCTGACGCGCGTTCTCGAAAGCCCGCTGCTGGCTGCCGTAGAAGCTCAGAAAACGCAGGCGGAGCAGGCTTTTTTGGTCAACGCCTGCACCGGCATCGGCAGGGTCACTGGCATCGCTGACGGTGACCAGCAGCTGCCGGCGCGGCGCCATGCTGATCGCGACATCGCCGACCAGGGCCTCGATCTGCAGCGGCACGCCCAGCGGCGCCTCGGCGATGACCGTGACGCGCGTCTCGTCCTCGTAGCGCAGGGGCAGGTGCAGAACGAGGTCTTCGCGCCGCTCGAGACCCAGCTTGTGCAGCCGGCTCCTGATCGCTGGCGGCGCGTCGATCTCGTCCGCAGGCGGCATCAGCCGCCGAGGACCAGTACCGCGTCGGCCTCGACCAGCCCGTTGCGCGGCAGGGCCGCGACGCCGACCGCCGCGCGGGCCGGAAACGGCTCCGCGAAATAGCCCTTCATGACCTC
>LBIU01000735.1 GCA_000987445.1 Candidatus Accumulibacter adiacens
CCGCCTGGTCTGCATGGCTTCCACGTACACGAAAAGCCGGCGTGCAC
This sequence comes from Candidatus Accumulibacter adiacens, assembly GCA_000987445.1. Taxonomy (GTDB): domain Bacteria; phylum Pseudomonadota; class Gammaproteobacteria; order Burkholderiales; family Rhodocyclaceae; genus Accumulibacter; species Accumulibacter adiacens. The sequence continues at coordinate 48 of LBIU01000735.1, forward strand.
CCCCGCTGACAAGGAGGGCGTGGCGATCGCCGCGCTGGCGGCGGGTGGGCATTTCGATCCGCAGGGAACGAAGCGGCACGGCGAACCCTGGGGCGACGGGCATCTCGGCGACCTGCCCGCGCTCTACGTTGCCGCCGATGGAACGGCCAGCAACCCGGTGCTGGCGCCCAGGCTGAAGCTCGCCGACGTACGCAATCGTTCGCTGATGTTGCACGCCGGCGGCGACAATCACTCGGACGACCCGGCGCCACTCGGCGGCGGCGGTGCTCGTGTCGCGTGTGGCGTGATCGGCGGCTGAGCGGCGGCGAGCACGCATCCGCGACCAGCGAATCCCCACGCTGCTGACGCCGCTGACGCAGGCCTGCGTTTCGCGGGCCGGTCTTCCACGCCGTGGCCCGCTCCGCAAGAGCGGCGACGTCAGCGACGAAGGGCAGGCGTCAGATGGCCAAGCCGAGGCGCAGGAAATCGCGCACCACACCGATCTGGAGCGCGTCGAGAAACATCGGCGCGTGTCCGATGCCCGCGATCTCGACCGTCTGCGGGCGCGGCCCGCGGCTTGCCATTTCCAGCAGCGTCGCGCCCGTCAGCACCGCCGACTCGGCGCCGCGAACGACCAGCGTCGGGCAACGAATGGCGTCATAAATCGGCCACAGATCGACGTCGCCGGCGCTCAGCTGGCGCCGGAACGGTTCGCCGATGGCCGGGTCGTAGCGCATCTCGAGGCGGCCATCGGCGGCCCGCTGCAGGCTGTACTCGGTGAGGTGCTGCCATTGCGCATCGGTCAGCTGGCCAAAGGGCTCGCTGACCAGGCGCACGTACTTTTCGGCGTCTTCGTAGGTCTCGAACTTCGGCGCCCGGCCGACGTAGTCGCCAATCAGCTGCAGGGAAGCCACCGGAATCAGCGGGCCGACATCGTTGAGCACCAGACGGGAAATCGGTGAATCGTCCTGACTGGCAATCCACATGCCGATCAGCCCCCCCATCGACGTGCCCAGCCAATGGACGCTGTCCACGTCAAGGCGAGCGAGCAGCACCATCATGTCGGCCACGTACTGCGGAAAGACGTAGTGCGACGGATCGCGCAGCCA
>LBIU01000736.1 GCA_000987445.1 Candidatus Accumulibacter adiacens
GTAACGCTGGAATTCTCCAACACTACCCCGCTACCGGCAAAGATTTACGCCAACGAGGGCATCGCCCAGGTCCTGTTCTTCGAATCCGACGAGGAGTGCGAAACCTCGTACAAGGATCGTGCCGGCAAATATCAGGGCCAGACCGGCGTGACGCTGCCGAAAATGTGACCCGGGAGTGAGCACCCGCAGCATCGCCGCCAGGCACTACGCATCCGCGACGCGCCCGGGTGCGCCGTGCTCCTGTCCTACCACTCTTGCTTTCGTACTGGACTGGCCATGCATCTCGATTTCCCGGTAATCATCATCGACAAGGACTACCGTTCGGAGAACACCGGCGGTCTGAGTATCCGGGCGCTGGCCAAGGCCATCGAGAAGAAAGGCTTTGAGGCACTCGGCGTCACCAGCTATGGCGACCTGACCTCGTTTGCCCAGCAGCAGAGCCGCGCCTCGGCGTTCATCCTGACCATCGACGACGAGGACTTCCGGGACGGCAAGGCCGAACCGACGATCGCCAGCCTGCGCGCCTTCGTCAAGGAAATCCGCTGCCGCAACGAGGACATCCCGATTTTCCTGTACGGCGAGACGCGAACCTCGGTGCACATCCCCAACGACGTGCTGCGCGAACTGCACGGCTTCATCCACATGTTCGAAGACACCGCCGAGTTCATCGGCCGCTACGTCATCCGCGAGGCCAAGGCCTACCTCGACAGCCTGGCACCGCCGTTCTTCCGCGCGCTGACGCACTACGCCGAGGACGGCTCCTATTCCTGGCATTGCCCGGGCCACTCGGGCGGAGTGGCCTTCCTGAAAAGCCCGGTCGGGCGCATGTTCCATCAGTTTTTCGGCGAGAACATGCTGCGCGCGGATGTCTGCAACGCGGTCGAGGAACTCGGCCAACTGCTCGACCACACCGGCCCCGTCGCCGCCTCGGAGCGCAACGCGGCGCGCATTTTCAGCGCCGACCACCTCTTTTTCGTCACCAACGGCACTTCGACCTCGAACAAGATCGTCTGGCACTCGACCGTCGCGCCAGGCGACGTGGTCATCGTCGATCGTAACTGCCACAAATCGGTCCTCCACTCGATCATCATGACCGGCGCGAT
>LBIU01000737.1 GCA_000987445.1 Candidatus Accumulibacter adiacens
TTTTTTTTGGCCACCATCAAGAACGATTCGCATTTACAGGTTTCGTCGCGCTTGCTACTATTCGCCGGTAACAATACTGATTCGCATCTAAATTTGTGGAGAAATGACATGAAATTGCTGTTTTCGCGTTCCCTGCTGACCCTCGCCGTGGCCAGCGCCGCATTTGGCAGCAGCTGGAGCCAGGCCGAGGAAAAAGTGCTGAATCTCTATTCGGCGCGGCACTATCAGACCGATGAAGCCTTGTACGAGGGGTTCACCAAGCAGACCGGAATTACCATCAAGCGTATCGAGGGCAAGGAAGACGAGTTGCTCGAACGGATCCGCAACGAGGGTGCCTACAGCCCGGCGGATGTCCTGCTCACCGTTGATGCCGCGCGGCTGTCCGCCGCGCACGAACTGGGGCTGTTCGCGGAAGTCAAGTCGCCGACCCTCGAAGCGCGCATTCCGGCCAATCTGCGCACGGTCGACTGGTTCTCGTTCTCGACGCGTGCGCGCGTCATGGTCTATGCCAAAGGCGTCGTCAAGCCCGAGGAAGTGCAGACCTACGACGATCTGGCCAATCCTCGTCTGAAGGGAAAAGTCTGCTCGCGTTCGGGCTCACATCCCTACAACCTGTCGCTGATGGCGTCGATCATTGCCCATCAGGGCGAGGCCAAGGCCGAGCAATGGGCGAAGGGCGTGGTGGCCAATTTTGCGCGCGCGCCGAAAGGCGGGGATACGGATCAAATCCGGGCGGTGGCTGCGGGCGAGTGCGCGGTGGCGGTCGCCAACACCTACTATCTGGCGCGCCTGATGCGTTCCGACAAGCCCGAGGACCGCAAGACGATTGAGAAGATCGGCGTCGTCTGGCCTGACCAGCAGAGCTACGGAGCGCATATCAACGTTTCCGGTGGCGGGGTTCTCAAGCACGCGCCGCACAAGGAAGCGGCGCTCAAGTTCCTCGAGTACCTGGCCAGCGATCAGGCGCAGCGCTATTTCGCCGACGGCAACAACGAGTGGCCGGTGGTGGCCGGGATCGAGATCGACAATCCGGCGCTGACCGCGCTCGGCAAGTTCAAGGCCGACCCGCTGCCGGTCGGCTCGCTGGCGATGTATCGTGCCAAGGCGCAGATCATCTTCGATCAGGTCGGGTATCGGTGATTGCGTTAATGTGAAAGTCGCGCAAGCGACTCACGAGGCTCCCTTCTCCACTCGCGGGAGAAGGGTTGGGGAAGAGGGGAACGGTCATGCCTTTCATGATCTGGGTTATCTCGACAGGTCATGACCGTTGATCGCGCCGATCACCGTCGCGTGGTCAGCGACGGCGGCGCGAAATCTCGCGTGACAGCGCGATCAGCGGCAGCAGTCCGACGGCGACGATGGCCAGCGACGCGGCGGCTGCTTCCGCGAGCCGTTCGTCTGAGGCCAGCGTATAGGCTTGCGTGGCCAGGGTGTCGAAATCGAAAGGGCGCATCACCAGCGTCGCCGGCAACTCCTTCATGACGTCGACAAAGACCAGCAGGGCGGCGGTGAACAGGCTGCTGCGCAGGATCGGCAAGTGCACGCGGCGCAGCGTCGCCCCTTGCCCGAGGCCCAGGCTGCGCGCCGCGTCGTCCATGTTCGGAGTGATCTTCGCCAAGCTGGTGCTCACCGCCTGCAAGGCGACCGCCAGGAAGCGCACCAGGTAGGCATAGATCAGCGCCGCGATACCGCCGGTGAGCAGCAGGCCGGGGTTGCCGCCGAACCAGTCCTGCCACTGCCCGGCCAGCCAGATGTCCAGGCGGCTGACCGGGATCAGGACGCCGACGGCGATGACCGAACCGGGGACGGCGTAGCCGAGGCTGACCAGGCGGTTGAGGGCGCTCGCCAGCAGTCCCTTCGACAGGCGGGCACCGTAGGCGAGCAGCACCGCCAGCGAGACGGCGATGACTGCCGTCAGGCCGGCGAGCACAAAGCTGTTGCGCACCATGACGAAGAAATGCTCGCCAAAGCGTGCCTCGCCGTTGGCCAGAGCCAGGTGCAGCAACAGGTAGGCCGGCAGCAGGAAGCCGATCAGCAGCGGTAGTGCACACAGCGCGCTGGCCAGCCAGCCGCGCCAGCCCGACAGGCGCTGACCGGCGCGTGGCCGGTTGCGTGCGGTGGTGTTGTAGAAGCGCGAGCGGCCGCGCGAGAGACGTTCGATGGCCAGCAACAGCATCACGAAGCCGAGCAGGGCCGCCGCCAGCTGTGCCGCGGCAATGCGGTCGCCGAGCGAGAACCAGGCACGATAGATGCCGGTGGTGAAGGTCTGGACGCCGAAATAGGAAACCGTACCGTAGTCGGCAAGGGTTTCCATCAGCGCCAGTGCGGTCCCGGCGGCGACGGCCGGCCGGGCCAGCGGCAGCGAGACGCGAAAGAAGCTGCGCCAGGGGCCGAGGCCGAGCGTGCGCGAGGCCTCGAGCATGCCGCTGGCACGCTCGATGAAGGCCGCACGGGCGAGTAGATAGACATAGGGATAGAGAACGAAGACGAACATCCCGACCGCACCGCCCAGGCTGCGCACTTCCGGAAACCAGTAGTCGGCCTTGCTCCAGCCGAAGGACGCGCGCAAGAACGTCTGCAGGGGGCCGACGAACTGCAGGAAGTCGGTGTACACGTAGGCCAGAACGTAGGCCGGCATGGCCAGCGGCAAGACCAGCGCCCATTCGTAGAGGCGCCGGCCGGGAAAAGAATGCATGGTCGTCAGCCAGGCCGTGCCGACGCCGACGACGACCACACCCACCCCGACGGTCAGGCACAGCACCAGGGTGTTGGCGACGTAATCCGGCAGCACGGTGGCCGCCAGGTGCGACCAGATCGCGCCGGTCCCGCCGCTGAGGAGGTTGGTCAGCACGCTGGCCACCGGCAGGCCGACCAGGGCGGCAACGGTGGCAGAAACGACGAGCAGGGGGTTGAGCGGTGAGCGGATCATGATTCAAGCGCGTAAATGAGAATTATAATTGACAAACTGCCGCTGCCGGCTGGCTCCGCATGGGTTCTCCCCCTGGCGGGCATCGGCGAGCGGCCGGCAGGACGCACGCAGCCAATCATCCGGCGACCCACCGCCGCCGCGATTTGCCCACGACCACCCACTCTTTAGCAGGCTTCGATGGCCCATCTCGAACTCGAAGGAATCGTCCAGCGCTACGGCTCGCATACCGTCGTCGATGG
>LBIU01000738.1 GCA_000987445.1 Candidatus Accumulibacter adiacens
GGCGATATCGGCTACCGCGTACGTGTGCCCTTTGGCAGCAAGGAGAAAATCGGGATTCTGGTCGAGCTGCCGGCGGGCAGCGATCTTCCGCTGGCGCAACTCAAGCCTCTCGGCGAGGTTCTTCGCGACTTGCCGCCCTTGCCTGCCGATTGGTTACGGCTCACCGAATTCTGCGCCGCCTACTATCACGTCCCGCTTGGCCAGGTGATGCTGTCGACCCTGCCGGCCGGACTGCGCGCCGCAAGACCCGTCAAGCCCCGAGCATCGCGGCGGCTCCCCCCGCCCGCGGCCGTGGCGGCTCCGGAGCTGACCGGCGAACAGCAGGCGGTGCTGAGCTCGATTGCCGAGCTTGGCGCCGGTTTCCACGCCTATCTCCTGCACGGTGTGACCGGCAGCGGCAAGACCGAAATCTATCTGCGGCTCATCGAGCGCGCCCTGGCTGACGGCCAGCAGTCGTTGCTGCTGGTACCGGAGATCAATCTGACGCCACAGCTGGAAGGCCGCGTCGCCGCGCGTTTTCCCGCCGCCGGGCTGGTCAGTCTGCACAGCGAGCTCGGCGAGGCGGCACGCAGCCGCAACTGGCGCGCCGCCCTGAGTGGCGAAGCGCGCATCGTGCTCGGCACCCGCCTGGCCATCTTCGCGCCGCTGCCCGAGCTTGGCCTGATCGTCGTCGACGAGGAGCACGACGCCTCATTCAAGCAACAGGACGGCATCCGCTATTCGGCGCGCGACCTGGCGGTTTTTCGTGCTCGGCAGCGGGGCATCAAGATTGTCCTCGGTTCGGCGACGCCTTCGCTCGAGAGCTGGGCCAACGCCACCGTCGACGCCGGCCGCGGTCGCTATCGCCTGCTGACCCTGAGCGAGCGGGCGGTCGAAGGTGCTCGCCTGCCGAGCGTGCAGCGGATCGACATCCGCCTCGACAAGCCCCAGGACGGGCTCAGCAGTGCCTTGCTCCGTGCCGTCGAGACGCGTCTGGCACGCGGCGAGCAAAGCCTGCTCTTCCTCAATCGCCGTGGTTACGCACCGGTGCTGGCCTGCGCCGCTTGCGGGTGGACCTCGCACTGTCATCGCTGTGCCGCCAATCTGGTGCTGCATCTGGTCGACCGCCGCCTGCGTTGCCATCACTGCGGCTTCGAGGCGCGGCTGCCGAAAGGCTGCCCGAGCTGCGGCAACCAGGATCTGAGCGCCTTCGGGCGCGGCACGCAACGCCTGGAAGCGGTGCTTGCCGAGCACTTTCCCGAGGCCCGGGTGCTGCGCGTCGACCGCGACGCGGCGCGCAGCCGCAAGCAGTGGGAAGCGCTGGTGGCGAGGATCTACAGCGGCGAGGCCGACATCCTGGTCGGCACCCAGATGCTCGCCAAAGGACACGATTTTCCCAAGCTCACCCTGGTCGGCGCCATTTCCCCCGACGCCGCCTTGTTTGCCGCCGACTGGCGCGCGCCCGAACGTCTCTTCGCACAGTTGATGCAGGTCGCCGGCCGCGCCGGCCGCGCCGAACGAGCCGGTGAATTCCTCATCCAGACACAGTTCCCGGAGCATCCGCTGTACGCCGCGCTGGTCCAGCATGACTTTCCCGCGTTCGCCGCCGAGCAGCTCGCCGAGCGGCAACAGGCCGGCTTCCCGCCCTACGCGCACCAGGCCATGCTGCGTGCCGAAGCACCGCTGATGGCCGACGCCCTCGGCTTTCTGAAAAGCGCGCGCGCCTGCCCGGCGGTGGCCAGCGAGCAGGCGGTGAGCTTCTACGACCCGGTGCCGATGCGCCTGGCTCGGCGCGCCAGTTTCGAGCGCGGCCAGTTGCTCGTCGAGTCGCCCGCGCGGCGCGCCCTGCAGCGTTTTCTTGCCGACTGGCTGCCGCAGCTGGAAGCCCTCAAAGTGCCGTCGCGGCTGCGCTGGCACCTGGAAGTCGATCCGCTCGAGTTCTGATCGCCCCCTTCCCCAAGGCCTCGTCCACGACGGGCGAACGGCAGTCACCGCCGCGCGATTGATTGACGCGTGTCGTGCTGGCAGGGATACTCTGCCTGCCTGTCCGCTGGCGATTCTGCACCGTGAGCCAATTCACGGCGGGCAAGGCGCAGATCCGGTATCTTTCCCTTCGCCGGGGAATGGCTTGGCCGCCGCCATGCACTGCGCCCGCCGCCAGCTGGCGGGGCCGTCAAGGTCGGCCGGAGCCCGTTTCCCGGCGCCAGGCGACGCCGCGCGCCGCGTCGCGCACCCTCAAGGCGACGGGCGCTGCTGGTGGCGGACCGGCAGCGGCAAGCGCACACCGCGCGTGGCGGATTGCCCGGCCGGCGCCTGTTTCTTCCCGTAGCGGCAAGGAGTCCTGACGTGTCTTCCGAATTCGTAGCAGCGATCGACCTCGGGTCGAACAGTTTTCACATGATCGTCGCCCGTCTGGTCAATGGGCAGGTGCAGGTCCATGACCGTTTGCGCGAGATGGTCCAGTTGGCGGGCGGCCTGGATGCGCGCAACCGCTTGTCGCAGGAAGCCCAGAAACGCGCCCTCGAATGCCTCGCACGCTTCGGTCAGCGCCTGCGCGACATTCCGCCCGAGCAGTTGCGCATTGTCGGCACCAATACCCTGCGCCAGGCGCGCAACAGCGCCGAGTTCGTGGCGCGCGCCGAACAGGTGCTCGGTCACAAGGTGGAGATCGTCCGTGGCCAGGAAGAAGCACGCCTGATCTACCTGGGCGTCGCGCACAGTGTCGGCGATATCTCCGGGCAGCGGCTGGTGATCGACATCGGCGGCGGCAGCACCGAGTTGATCATCGGCGAGAA
>LBIU01000739.1 GCA_000987445.1 Candidatus Accumulibacter adiacens
TCCTGCCACGGCAGCCGCCTGCGCGAAGAAGCGCGCAACGTGCGCGTCGGCGCCCACGCCAGTGCGCGCACCCTGCACGAACTCAGCCGCCTGCCGCTTGCCGACGCGCGCGACTACTTCGTCTCGCTGCAGCTACCCGGCAACAAGGCCCAGGTCGCCGAGAAAGTGCTCAAGGAAATCGTCAGCCGCCTGCAGTTCCTGATCAACGTCGGCCTCGACTACCTGTCGCTCGACCGTTCGGCGGAAACGCTTTCCGGTGGCGAGGCACAACGCATCCGCCTGGCCTCGCAGATCGGCTCCGGGCTGACCGGCGTACTCTACGTCCTCGATGAACCGTCGATCGGCCTGCACCAGCGGGACAACGAGCGGCTGTTGAAAACGCTGCAGCAGCTGCGCGACATCGGCAACACGGTGATCGTCGTCGAACACGACGAGGAAGCGATCCGCAGCGCGGACTACGTCGTCGATATCGGCCCCGGCGCCGGCGTCCATGGCGGTTTCATCGTCGCCGAAGGACCACCGGCGGCGATCATCGCCAACCCGGCGTCGATGACCGGCGACTACCTCGCCGGCCGGCGGCGCATCGGCATGCGCGCCAAACGACGCCAGCCCGATCCGACGCGGCTGCTGAGCATCGTCGGTGCGCGCGGCAACAACCTGCGCAACGTCAGCGTCGAGCTGCCGGTCGGGCTGTTTACCTGCATCACCGGGGTTTCCGGTTCGGGAAAGTCGACGCTGATCAACGACACCCTGTACGCGGCGGCGGCGAGACATCTCTACGGCTCGAACGCCGAACCGGCCGAACACGAGGCCATCGTCGGGCTCGATCATTTCGACAAGGTGATCAACGTCGACCAGAGCCCGATCGGGCGCACACCACGCTCCAACCCGGCCACCTATACCGGCCTGCTGACGCCGATTCGGGAGCTCTTTTCGGGGATCCCGGAAGCCCGTTCGCGCGGCTACGGCCCCGGCCGTTTCTCGTTCAACGTCAAGGGCGGTCGCTGTGAGGCCTGCCAGGGCGATGGCGTGATCAAGGTCGAAATGCACTTCCTGCCCGACATCTACGTTCCCTGCGATGTCTGTCACGGCAAGCGCTACAACCGTGAAACCCTGGAAATTCAATACAAGGGCAGCAACATCTACCAGATCCTGCAGATGACCGTCGAAGTGGCGCGCGAGTTCTTCGACGCCGTGCCGGTCATCGCCCGCAAGCTGCAGACGCTGGTCGATGTCGGCTTGAGCTACATCACCCTCGGCCAGTCGGCGACCACCCTCTCCGGCGGCGAAGCACAGCGCGTCAAACTGGCGCTCGAACTGTCGAAACGCGACACCGGCAGGACCCTTTACATTCTTGACGAACCCACCACCGGACTGCATTTCCAGGATATCGAAATGCTGCTCACCGTTCTGCACCGGCTGGTCGACCACGGCAATACGGTGCTGGTCATCGAACACAACCTCGACGTCATCAAGACCGCCGACTGGCTGCTCGACCTCGGGCCCGAAGGCGGCGCCGGCGGCGGCCGGCTTCTCGCCGCCGGCACCCCGGAGCAGATCGCCGAAGTCACGGAAAGCCACAGCGGCCGCTTCCTCAGGCCGCTGCTTCGGCCGCGCGACGCAGCCGATTCGAGCACCCCGTGAGTGGCCACCTGACCCCCCACCGCAAGCGCAAGAGCCAGCGTCCCGAACAGCGTCGACGGCCGCGGCTGCGGGCGTCGAACGACGGCCCGGCCTGCTGTCGCCAAGCCAGCAGCCGCAAAAAAATTGTTTGGCAAGGCCGGAATCCATGCCAGAATTGCAGCCTTTGGCGCCCCTTTCCCGCGCGCCACTGAAATGCAAGACTGCGCCTGAATGAAGGCTCGTAACCACCAAAGGAGACAATATGAACAAGTCCGAAATGATCGATGCTATCGCCGACCGCACCGAACTCTCCAAAGTCGCCTCTGCGAAAGCACTCGACGCCGTCATCGACACCATCGTTGAAACAGTCGCCCGCAGCGAAGCAGTGACGCTGGTTGGTTTTGGCTCCTTCAAGGCCAGCCCGCGCGCCGCACGCGAGGGCAAGAATCCGAAAACCGGCGCCAAGATCCAGATCCCCGAAACCATCGTCCCGAAGTTCACCGCCGGCGCAACCTTCAAGGCGAAAGTGGCGGGCAAGGACGAGTAGGGCTGGCGTTCTGGCCACACTTCTTGCTGGCGTTACTGGCGGGCGAAAACCCGAGAAGCAACAGCTTGGCGATGCGCAAGCGCTGCCCCTTACCGCCACACGCCAGCGCCGCGACCTCTTCAACGATCCCTCGTCAACCATCGGAGTCATCCATGCGCATTCGTAGCATTCGTACCCCTCGTACCACTCCTACCGTTCGCAGTCTGGTTGCCACCGCCGCCCTCAGCGCACTCGCCTTTCTGCCGTTCTCCGTGTCCGCTCAGCAGGCGCCCGAAGCCGCAGCGATGACGGCGACCGCTCCCGGTGAGTTCGTCGGCATGGTCGAGGCGCAGGTGTCGCTGGCCGTCAAGGCGATCGACAAGGCGACGCGCGCCGTCGTTCTCCAGGACGACCAAGGCGAAGAGATGGTCATCACGGCCAGTGACGCGGTCAAGAATTTCGACCAGATCAAGGTCGGTGACCAGGTCGTTGCCAGCTACACCCAAACCCTGGTGATGAAACTCAAGAAGGGCGGTGGTGACCTTCGCGTGCGTATCGACAGCAGCAACGAGCAAGCTGCCAAGCCGGGCGAAAAACCCGCCGCCGCCGCCGTCAAGGATGTCGCCTTCATCGCCGACGTGGATGCCGTAGACGACAAGACGCAAATGATTACCCTGCGTGGCGCCAAGAAGACCGTCAAGCTGAAGATCAAGGATCCGGAACAGCTCAAGCTGATCAGCAAGGGCGACCAGATCGAAGGCGTCTATTCCGAAGCGATCGCCGTGTCCGTCGTCCCGGC
>LBIU01000740.1 GCA_000987445.1 Candidatus Accumulibacter adiacens
GCCGCGCTGTGCGGGGCGGAGCCGGCGCTCGCGCAGACTGGCGGGCTGGACAAGGTGAACACCTTCATGGACAACGTGCTGGCCGTGCTGCGCGGCGTGTCCATCACGACCGTGACCATCGCCATCATGTGGGCGGGCTACAAGTTCCTGTTCAAGCATGCCGACATCGCCGAGGTCGGCAAGATTCTGGCCGGTGGTCTGCTCATCGGCGGCGCGGCCGAGCTGGCCCGCTACCTCCTGTCCTAAGCGGGAGGTCACGCGATGTCGGCACCAATGGATGACTTCGATCCGCGCGATCCGCTGTTCAAGGGTTGCACCCGGCCGGCCATGCTGTTCGGCGTCCCGTTGGTGCCGCTCGCAGTGGTCGGCGGGGTGGTGGTTCTCATCAGCGTGTGGACGACGATCCTGTTCGCCTTCACGCTGATTCCCATCGTGATAACGATGCGGATCATCGCCAAATCGGACGATCAGCAATTCAGGCTCTTGGGCCTGAAATTCGTGTTCCGGGTCATCAACCGCAACAAGAACGGGCGCTTCTGGAAGGCATCGGCCTACAGCCCGATTGCCTTCACGAAACGCAAGTGAGAGGGACTTATGTCTGCCCTGCCAAAACCTAAATACTTCGACCAAGTGAACAATGAAAGGGCGGTTGCGCCCTTCATTCCGTACAGCAGCCATGTGTCGCCTAACACCATCGTCACGACGCAGGGCGATTTCCTGCGCGTGTGGCGCGTGGCCGGCATCAGCTTCGAGACGGCAGAGCCGGACGAGATTCTGCGGCGCAAGGAACAGCTCAACACGCTGCTGCGCTCCATCGCTACCAGCAACGTGGCGCTGTGGACGCACAACGTCCGCCGCCGCACGTCGGACAGGCTCAAGGGCGTGTACGACAACGACTTTTGCCGCGAGCTGGATCGCAAGTATTACGACAGCTTCGTGGGCTATCGCATGATGGCGAACGAGCTGTATCTGACGGTCATCTACCGGCCGAATCCGTCGCGGATCGGCAAGGCGATGGCGAAGTCGGCGCGGCGCACCGTCGATGAAATCCTCAAGGATCAGAAGGCGGCCATCCGCAAGCTGGACGACATCGCCTATCAGGTCGAGGCCAGCATGCGCCGCTACGGCACCGACGAGAAGACCGGCATCGAGGAACTGCGCACCTATGAGGACGAGAACGGCATCGTGTGCTCGCAGGCGCTGGAGTTCTTGAACTTCCTGGTGTCCGGCGAGTGGCAGAAGGTGCGTGTGCCGGCCGGGCCGCTGAACGCTTACCTGGGCACGGCCTGGGTGTTCGTGGGCGCGGAGACTATCGAAATCCGCTCGCCGACGAAGACGCGCTACGCGATGGGCATCGACTTCAAGGACTACTCGGCGCACACCGAGCCGGGCATCTTGAACGG
>LBIU01000741.1 GCA_000987445.1 Candidatus Accumulibacter adiacens
GTGCTGCTGTTCCGACCGCGTCGGATGGCATCCATTAAAATGGACCCGTGTGTTTGGCTTGTGTCCGACAGGCAGCTGTCTTGCATGCTCCGGTATCAGCGCCCGCTGCAGATACACTAGGATACAAACCACCTCAGCAGGAGCGGTATAAGGACACCATTCCACCACCGCCTACACACCATGACTTCCGCAAGCGATTCTGCCGACCATATTCTCGTCCTCGATGACGATCGCGAAATTCGCAACTTGCTCGCCGAGTACCTGGAGAAGCAAGGCTTGCGTTGCACTGTGGTTGCCGATGGCCGGCAGATGCGCGCGGCACTCGAAAAGGGCCGCTTCGACTTGTTGGTACTCGACCTGATGCTGCCCGGCGAAGACGGACTCACCCTATGCCGCAATCTGCGGGCAACGCCGGCCTACGCCAATCTCCCCGTACTCATGCTCACCGCCCGCAGCGAAGATATGGATCGCATCCTGGGTCTGGAGATGGGCGCTGACGACTACCTGAGCAAACCCTTCGTGCCGCGTGAACTCCTGGCCCGCATCCGCGCGATCCTGCGCCGCAGCCGCGCCCTGCCGCCCAATCTGGACGACAGCCGCGGCCCACGCGCACGCCATCTTGCCTTTGCTGACTGGCGCCTGGACACCGTCGCGCGTCACCTGCTCGACGCCGACGGCGTCGTTGTCTCGCTTTCCGGTGCCGAGTACAGGCTGCTGGCTGTCCTTCTTTCGCATCCGCAGCGCGTGCTGAACCGGGATCAGTTGCTTGAACTCACTCAGGGCCGCGAGGCCGATACCTTCGATCGCTCCATCGACCTCCTGGTGAGCCGGCTGCGCCAGCGCCTACGCGACGATGCCCGCGAGCCACGCATCATCAAGACCCAACGTGGCGAAGGCTATGTTCTGGCGGCTACGGTTACCGAGGTGGCTGCCGGAGGAGACGCATGAGTCGCCACACCCGGTTTTGCCGCAAGCGCGACGGCAAGGATCGTCAAAGCGAAAAACACGAAGCCCGCTGCCGGCACCCGCGCAGCCTTTTCGGTCGGCTGATGCTGATCTGGCTGCTGGGTCTCAGCATCGTGCTGGGCGTAAGCTCCGCGCTGTACGTGGGAGAGCGCGGTCGTGCAGCACGCAACACCATGTTCGAACACATGGCCCTCGATGTCATCACCGTGGTCGCGCTCATGGACAGCCTGCCGGCGGCGCAACGCGCCGAATGGCTGGCGCGCCTGGAGCGTTCACGCTATCGCTTTCTGCTCGCCCCGCTCCCTGCGGGACAACCCCTGGGCGAGGATCTCGACCATCCGGCCTGGACACGGCTGCGGCGAGGGCTGACAGGCCGTCCGTTGGCGCTGCGCGCGGCACTGACAAGCGAGCATCACCACCCGACGCTCTATCTCGGCACCGAGCTTGCCGACGGCAGCCCCTTCCTGGTCGAAGCCATGGCGCCACTCCACTCACGCCCCCCGGCACGAACACTCGCGGCAATGGCGGCCATCGTCATCGGCGTGGCGTTTCTCACCTGGCTGGCCGTGCGTATTGCCACGCGGCCCTTGTCGCGTCTGGCCAAGGCCGCCGAGGGCCTGGGAAAGAACCTCGATCAGGAACCGCTGCCGGAAGATGGCCCGCTGGAAGTGCGTCATGCAGCGTCCGCCTTCAACCGTATGCAGGCCCGCCTGCGAGAACTGTTCGGTGAGCGCACGCGCATTCTCGCTGCGGTCAGCCATGACCTGCAAACGCCCATCACACGCCTGCAATTGCGCGCCGAAATGATGGACGACGACCGGCTGCGGGAAAAGATGCTGGCCGACCTTGCCGAGATGCAGGCGCTTGTCGAGGAAGGCCTGGCCTATGCAGGGAGCACCGCTGCACCGAAAGAAACCGAGGTACTCGTCGATCTGGATGCCCTGGTCTCCAGTCTGGTCGCCGACTATGCGGATGCCGGCCGCCCGGTCAGCCTGGCAAGCGTTTGCGGCCAAGCCGTTCGCACACAGCCGCACAAACTGCGCCGCCTTCTTTGCAACCTGGTGGATAACGCGCTCAAATTCGGCGGCAGCGCCGAACTGACGCTTGCCGTTGCCGGTGATCCGTTCGTCATTAGCGTGCGCGACCACGGCGAAGGAATTGCCGAGGCCGAACTGGAGAAAGTGTTTGAACCCTTCTATCGGCTCGAACCCTCCCGCAATAGAGAGACTGGGGGCACCGGCCTGGGACTCGCCATCGCCGGCCAACTTGCCCGTTCGCTGGGCGTCATGCTCAGACTGCGCAACCACCCCGATGGCGGGCTGGAAGCGATGCTGACCCTGCCACCTATGAAAGAATGAGATGACCGTTTTTTGGGACGAGTTGACATTCAAGCCGAGCGACTTAGGGCAGCGACGAGGGCAACGAAGGCTGCGAAACGTTCGGCGAGATGGCGCTTCTTGTGCAGACGATCATCGAATGGATCACCGCTGGCTGTACGGACCAGAGGCGATAAGGCGCTAAACTTGACTACCCGACCGCGGCAGCAGCCGCACTGAAACATCGGCCTGGTTCCAGCAGGCGCCGATCCCCAAGGAGAGAGACGATGAACAAGCGCCATGACAACATCCTCGGCACTATCGGCAACACCCCGGTGGTGCGGATCAACAACCTGGCTCCGCGGCACGTCAATCTCTACGTCAAGATCGAGGCTTTCAACCCCATGGGTTCGGTCAAGGATCGGCTCGCGCTGGGAGTCATCGAAGATGCCGAGCGACGCGGCGAGCTGAAGCCGGGGCAGACCGTCGTCGAAGCCACCAGCGGAAATACCGGCATCGGGCTGGCGATGGTCTGCGCGCAGAAAGGCTATCCGCTGGTGCTCACCATGGCCGAGAATTTCAGTATCGAGCGCCGCAAGCTGATGCGCTTCCTGGGTGCCCGCGTGGTACTGACGCCAGCCGCGCTGAAAGGCTCCGGGATGGTCGCCAAGGCCGCGGAGCTGGCGCGCGAGCATGGCTGGTGGCAGTCACGCCAGTTCGAGAACCCGGCCAATGCCGACACGCATGCGCGCACCACCGCGGTCGAAATCCTGGAAGCCTTCAGCGACGTGACGCTCGACTTCTGGGTCACCGGTTTCGGCACCGGCGGCACGCTCAGCGGCGTCTCGCGGGTGTTGCGCCAACGCAGCCCCGACACGCGAATCGTCGTCTGCGAGCCGGACAACTCGGCGATCCTCGCCAGCGGCATCCCGCAGGCACGCAAGGCGGACGGCAGTACCGCCGAGAGCCATCCCCTGTTCCGTCCGCACCTGATGCAGGGCTGGTCGCCGGACTTCGTACCGAAACTGGCCGACGAAGTGATCGCCGAGCGGCGGATCGACGACTTCCTGGCCATCGACGGCAAGCACTCCCTGCAATGCGCGCACGATCTGGCGAGCAAGGAGGGCATCTTCGTCGGCATCTCGTCGGGTGCCACCTTCGCCGGTGCGTTGCAGGTCGCCGAGCGCGCGCCGGCAGGCGCCAACATCCTGTGCATGCTGCCCGATACCGGTGAGCGCTACCTGAGCACACCCTTGTTCGAAGATGTGGCGGTGGACATGACCGAAGAAGAACACGCAATCTCGCGCTCGACCGAGGGCTACCGCTTCGACGTCAGCGCGCCTGCCGCAGCGCCGACCAGCGAGGAAACGCCGCGACTGGACGAGGCCGCCGTCTCCGAGGTCGCTTCCCTGGTGGCCGATGCCCGGCAACCGGTGGTGATGTTCGCGCTGGAGTGGTGCGAATTCTGCTGGTCGGTGCGCAAGGTGCTCGCGAAATACGGCATCCGCTACCGTTCGGTGGATCTGGACTCGGTCGCCTACCAGCAGGACAACCGCGGCGGCAAGCTGCGCCAGGCCCTGCGCGCACGCACCGGCTCGAATACCTTCCCGCAGATCTTCATCGCCGGAGAGTTCGTCGGCGGCTGCAGTGAACTGTTCGACGCCTGCAAGGATGGCCAGCTCGCCGAACGGCTGCAGCGTCACGGCATCGCCTACGACACGACGGTCAAGGACGACCCCTATGGCTTCCTGCCCGGCTGGCTGCACCCGCGCTGACCGCGCAACAGCGCGGCACGCCCGAGCGGGCATGCG